>DMKK01000010.1 GCA_003454335.1 Gammaproteobacteria bacterium
CAGACATCATCCAGCGGATTGCCGTGTCCGTAACAGGAAGCGAAGACATAACGTTTGCCAAGGTCCAGTGCTGTACCACCAATTTTAGTTTCAACAACACGGCTGCCTGAACTGCTGAACGGCCTGTTTTTAAGGTCAATTTTCTGTTTCATGTTGGAAAGCCCCAGATACCAGCCACCTCGTTGCATGAATACGTTACGTTCGAAGACCGCACCTAGAATGGTGTTCAGGCTATTTTGTATGGACTGACCGGAAAAGTCAGCAACATTGACGGCGGGTGCAATCGGGAACCAGGTATACAAGTCACGTAGTGTAATTGCACTGCCTGGTAGTACCGCATTACCGAAGCGGAAACCATTAGCCATGGAGATATCAACACCGTTCTCCCAGCCTGCTACGCCACTGGCCAGTACCACAGGTGAAGTTACATCGCGGATACCATCAGCGATGAAGTTATTCAGCGTGTCTTCGAGTACGCTGTGTCTTAATAGCAGGGTATCGGTGTAACCCACAACAGCGTCCAGGTCGTCAACAAGCTGGAGACCTCTCAGTGAAGGGTTAAGGAAACCGCCAGGCATGAAAGTGTGGCGGATGACTTCACCATCATCACCGGCGATAAAACCTTCTTCCATGGCAGCAACCAGCTCTGTCATGGCAGGATCTTCGGCAACAGATTCATCAACAGGGATCGCTTCCCATGTGAAATCAACGATCTCACTGCCGTTCATCTCAAGATCAAGACGACCGACATACATGTCACGGTTGGTCTCAACGACGATAGCAGCACCTTTGGCCAGTTGACTGCGTTCACCATTACTCAGCTCTGCACCGGGAGTGGTACGAGTAACATCGTCATCATGAACCAGTAACGCACCCAGTGTCACTTCGTGGGTATGCGCTGAGTACATCACATCGATATCTTCGAAAGCTTGTGCGATCTTGATGTTCTGTGGCAGTCCAAGTTCAGACTGTACTACGATCCCATCTGCGCCCAGGTCTTTGACCTGTTCGATTATACCCGGCAGTTCTTCGACACCCTGGGTAAAGCGGAAGGTGATATTGAAGGTATCAGCCTGTTGTGGAACGATAGAGGCAGTAATACCGATAACGGCAACTTTAGTACCATCGACATCCAGCATCTGGAAAGCCGGTAATACAGGTTTACCATGCAAAGGTGCTGGCAGAGGGGCTGCATTATAAAGATTGGCAGCAACAGTCGGGAAGTTTGCTTTGATAACACCCTTACCTTCAGGAGTTGGGAAAGGTGCTGTCATTAAATTTTCACTACAGGTATAACCACTGGCTGCATCTGTCAGGCCAGGAATAACAGGCACATCGCTACAGCCAATATAACCCGACATAGTACGAATGTTACCCGGAATAGTTGGTTTCGGACCAAAGCTCGTAAAGCGGTTGCGGAAGACAGCACCACCGTAGCCAAAGTCCCAATTGCCCGGTGTAAAGACATCGATACCAAAAGCATTCATCGGTATCATCATGGCATCACCGACAGTAAACATGGTTTCTGCACTGCCGTGGGTTAAATCACCCGTGGAAAGCAGTACGGCTTCAGGGTTATCAGCACGAATACCATCGACGACAGTCTTCAGACGAGCAAGACCACCAGAACTGGCGGCTTCATATTCACTGCCATCCGGGTTTTTCATAATGGCGGCATGCGGTACCAGCGTGCCGTGCAGGTCACCCATTTCGATGAGTGTGATATTGTCATTTGCCATCACGGGTGCTGCAATGACGCCAGTTGCCAATGCCAGCGACTGTAGCAAGCCGATAGCAGATTTAGTCTGTATATCCGGTTTCATCTTTAATCCTCCAAGATAATTATTAATTCCGGGAGCAATGCGTGTCCCATCACTGCCCTGGTAAGTGAAGTTACAGACTAGATGCAAGCGCTGGAGGAGAGTATAGGGAATCTCCTTATTCCTGCTGAGGCATGTACTTATTAGCTAATTATTATTTACTGCATTACAGGAGGGATAGTACGCAAATGCTGGCCTGCTCCTATGCGAGATTCGAACTGTAAAATCAGAATGACCAGGTAAGTTGCACGCCGGCCCGGTCATCCACGGTGTTGACAATCTTTTTTACGTTTTTTGTTATGCCGTCGGCGACAGCCTTAACGGGAAAGGTACCGCCGGGGTCGCTGCTGGCATAGGCGGTGGGTGCTTCCACGTCCCTGAAAATGTAATTGATTGTGAGCCGCAGCTTGCGGCTGAAATGGTAGTTAAGTCCCAGTGTTATTTCCGTCAATTCCCGCTCGTTACCCGGGTTGACGGTCGAAGCGGTGTCGTACAGCAGGTCGTGGCGGTGATAACGCAGATCAAATTGCCATTTGTTGTTCGGCAGAAACCCCAGGTCCACGGTGAGTCCGCGCGATTTATTACCATCCTCGGCGGCAATCTGCAGATTGCCGTTATCAATATTGCCATCTGCCACCCCGCCTGCCGGCGCGAAAAAAATCATGCCATCGGCCTGCATGAGTTCTCCCGCCAGGCGGACCTTGACTGTTGAACCAGGAATACCGGTCAGCAGCCTGGCGCCGATACCGTAACGGGTTCGGTCATAGTCCTTGTCCTGCGGGTCAGAACTGAATTGACGTTCGCCATGCTGGTACCAGCCATACATCTTGAGGCCATGTTTTCTGACGCCCCAGCCACCGGGCAGCTGGTGTTCTGCTGCTGCATACAGGTAGAATTCCAGCGGGTTATTGAAACCACCTGTTTCACTGATTGCCTCACCGCGGCCGAGCATCACCGCATATGACAGATCCCACTGCCCCTGCAGGAAGGAATCAAACACCTGTACACCCCAGTCACGTACCGCGTTGATGCCATATGCGGAGTTCTCCGGTGTTCCCAGTTCCGGTGAGGCTGGCGACCCGGCAGGTCTTGCAGCACCTTTTACAAAGCGTTCCAGTACTTCGCGGGCAACAAAATCGGTCAGTTCGATATAGTCAAGGGTCTGCACGCCCTGTAACGCTTCCTCGGGGCCGGGCGTTTTGAATAGCCCGGCACGGATGCGTGCGCCGGGAATATGATTAAACGTCACACTCAGATGGTCCAGCGCAATAGCCCGGGCACGCCCGCCGAATGGATCATAGGTCATCAGGTTTGGCGCTACTTCGAGCAGGGTGAAATAGTTTATCTTCGAGGTAAAGCTGTTTCTCAACCTGCCGGTGAACACACCGCGCGCACCGAACCGTGCACGGCGAATATGCAAGCGTTCACCGTCATCAAACCAGGGCGCCACAGAAGTGACCGCCAGGCGCTCGCCATTATTGGCAGAAAAGTCCGGTGGGCCGGGCGAGTCGGTCAGTCCGCTCAGGTCATCACTGGTGTCGCGGGTCCAGGCAGGCTGGATGAATCCCCAGAACTTGTGGGCAGGCGCAAGTGGATGCTCGGTGCCTTGCAGCATTAACCAGTTGGCTGAATACACCGGGCCGGATAACACGGTCAGGCATATTGCCAGTACGGCAGCAAGGCAACCCCGGTTGCGAGAGAAAAATATACAGGTATCGATCAGGGTGTAATGACCCCCATCCGGATGGCAAGACGCGTCAGGGCAGCAATATCGTGAACACCGAGTTTTTTCTTAACGCTGGTGCAGTGGTGACCGACTGTCTTGGGACTCAGGTGCAGGATTGCAGCAATATCATTTACGGACTTGCTGTCTGCCAGCAAATGAAAGACTTCGAACTCCCTGGGTGTCAAACCGGCAACGCTATCCGACTCCGGCGTGGTATTCCGTTTGACAAGGTATGGCATCATTTCCTGGCCGACGTAGACGGAACCCGTTGCGACTTGCCGAATGGCCTCGATCATCACCTGTGATGCACTGCGCTTGGAAATGTAGCCTGATATTCCGGAATCGAGCGCCCGGGTAAGGAATACCTCGTTTTCGTGTACGCTAAAGACCAGTATTCTTGCAGTACTGTCCTTTGCCAGTATCCGCATACTCGCTTCCAGACCGCCCATGCCCGGCATTGACAGATCCATTACCAGTACATCTGGCTGATATTTAAAATAGTCCTGATAGGCTTGTTCGCCACTGCTTGCCTCTGCAATAACAGCAATATCCTCTGTCACCTCCAGCAGACGGCGGTAGCCGGCACGCACAACTTCATGATCATCGACCAGCAGGACGTTCAGCTTGTTCATGTTACTCATTTGTCCTCACCATGCAGCGGTATCCTGACGCGGATTGTCACACCCGTACCCTGTTCCGATGCCAGCATAAACTCTCCACCCAGTCCCTCGGCACGCTCGCGCATGCCAATCAATCCCAGACCATCGCTTGGCACGGACTGGTCCAGCCCCAAACCGTTATCGCTAACTGACAATACCAGGGTATCAATATTGCCAGACAGACTGATACTGACACGGGTGGCGTTGGCGTGTCGTGCGATATTTGTCAAACACTCCTGCACGATGCGGTATATGGTTATGTTGATTCTCTCATCAAGCTTGTCGAGCTTGCCGCCCACTTCGAGATTCGTTTCGATTCCCGGGTGACGGTCCTGCCAGGTCGACAACTCTTCCTTTAACGCCTCGACCAGTCCGAGGTCATCCAGAACGCCGGGGCGCAGCCGCTGCATCATGGCATGTACGACTTCATATATCCGGGATGAAACATCAAGAATAGCACTGGCGCTTGTCTCTATACGCCTGTCACCGACCCCGGACAGGTCACGAATCGACTCGGCATCGGCCTGAATGGCTGTTATGCACTGCCCCAGTTCATCATGCAGTTCACGCGCCAGGTGTTTGCGTTCTTCCTCCTGAACATGCAGGGATGTATGGACAAGATTTCTGTTCTCTGCCAGTAAGGTGCGGGATTGTGACTCCGCTTCCTCAAGCTGTTGTGTCCTGCTCGATACCTCTGTCACCATCTGATTGAATGCGGTCGCGGTTTTGCCAACTTCATCAGCAGCCTCAATAGGGATCCTGATTGAGTAATCGCCTTTTCCTACTTCCTGTGCTGCCGCAGACAGAATGCCCAGTCTGCGTGTCAGGCCAAGGCCGATCAGGACCGTCACGATTACCGTTAAAATGATTTCGGCGGCCGCAATTGAAATGCCACGCGTACGTGATTTGCGGATGGCTTCTTCCATCAGTGACAGGGAAAACCCCATCAACACCCTGCCCATTGGTTGTCCGGCGACCGTGATCACGTCGCTGACATCGTATACGCCATCTGTGACCTGTGCCGGGTGTGCTTCTGATGCCGGCCAGGGTTGCAACGGGAACTCGCCCAATGCTATTACGGCATGCTCGTCCCGGTCGAGTATTACCAGGTAAGACAGCTCCTGATAGTCGATAATGTTACGCAAATAATCTTCCAGGGTCGCATAATCCACCGCCACCATATAGTTACCGGAAGTCCGTGCAATCTGCTGAATCATACTCGTTGCCGTGTCGCGCAAGCGGTCCGTGTGCGTGGCCTGGATAATGGAAATATTG
>DMKK01000091.1 GCA_003454335.1 Gammaproteobacteria bacterium
GACATGATTTCTTTCCCAGGGTGGAACCCCCTGCTCCTGGAACAGTTTTTTCAAACGGTGATGGTGTTCCCGTCCCGCAGGCATGCACCATTCCCCTCCCTGACGCCAGGTCACCCGCACACGGCCATCAGGCACTGCGGCTGCCCGGATACCACCACCAGTCGCCGGGGTTGTGGTCAGGGTCCCGCCCTTCCCCGGCAAGGCCAGTGGCCCGGCCAGGACCCAGTCCAGCACCGCGGATTGATCCTCAGACCCGGCCTGGCGCAGCAAGAACAGTTCCTCACGATAGCGGCGTAGTTCGAAGCTGCCCCAGCGGACACAGGGCTCAGAATCGCGACGACTGCCGATCACATCATTCATAATGCGTGCGAGCACCGCCGCAGACGGTGTCTTCCCGGCTAGCAGCTTGATCCAGTGGCGCAAGACATTGCCCTGGCGCGTATGGGGCAATGCCACCAGACCTGTCAGCGACAGGGTGTTTTCCCGGCCGCTCAAGGCATGCAGATCCTGTTCTGCCAGATCAGCGAGCAACTGTGCCGCGTCCGCGCAGTGAGAGGCGCTGCGTGACAGACTTGACGCAACAGCAGGCCAGCGTTCCCGCAGCACCGGCAAAACCTGCTGGCGCAGGTAATTGCGATCGAAAGCGGCATCCGCATTACTGGGGTCCTCGATCCACACCAGCCTGTTTGCCTCGGCATACTGATGCAGCAGCTCCCGGCTAACGGCCAGCAATGGACGCAGATGCCGGCCAGCGCCGAGCATGGTCATGGCCGGCATGGCTGCCAGCCCGTTCACCCCGCTGCCCCGCAGTAATTGCAGCAACAGGGTTTCCGCCTGATCATCCTGATGCTGGGCGGTTAACAGGCAGTGTTGTGCCGGCAGCCAGTCTGCCAGTGCAGTGTAACGTGCGCTCCGCGCCGCCGCTTCCGGACTCTCGCCACGCCGGGCCTTGCCGTCCACGGTGAGCGAGACATACGGCACCTGCAGCCCGGCACAGACCTGTCGACAATGCGACTCCCAGTGGTCAGCATCCTGCTGCAGACCGTGATTGACATGCACCGCCCCGATCTCTGCATCCAGAACAGCACGCAGCTTGCACAATGCATGCAACAGTGCGTGCGAATCCAGGCCACCGCTGAAGGCCACCTGGTAACAGGACGTGTTGGGGTAACGGCGTAATTGCTGCAGCAGATAGTCAGGGGAAAACTTCATATATATAGCCAGATTGCGGCCATGACCGTAGGATGGGTAAAGGAGCAACGCGACGTACCCATCAGGGTCTTGCACGCGTTTTTTGACGGGTGCGTCGCTACGCTCCTTCACCCATCCTACTGAAAACCATAATCCTTGCAGGACAGGTAGTGCGGCGTGCCCGTCGCTTTCTAGCGATCAGTGAATTGTCCGTAGGCCATCAAGCGCTGATAACGCGCTTCCAGCAATTCATCCAGTGATTGCTGCTGCAATCCTGCAAGTGTTTCCAGCAAGGCCTGCTTGACATTATCGACAACGGCATCAATGTCACGATGCGCACCACCCAGCGGTTCAGGAATAATCTTGTCGACCATGCCAAGGTCACGCAGTCTCCCGGAGGTAATGCCCAGCGCCTCTGCTGCATCGGCGGCCTTCTCTGCACTCTTCCACAGAATAGAGGCACAACCTTCCGGTGAAATCACCGAGTAGGTGCTGTACTGCAACATCAGCGTCTGGTCACCCACGCCAATAGCCAGCGCACCACCGGACCCCCCTTCACCAATGACCGTGCAGATAACCGGCGTCTTCAAACCGGCCATGACCTGCAAATTCTTCGCAATAGCCTCGCTCTGGCCACGTTCTTCTGCACCAATACCGGGATAGGCACCCGGGGTATCAATGAAGGTCAGTACCGGCAACTTGAAGCGTTCTGCCATCTCCATCAGGCGCAAGGCCTTGCGATAGCCCTCGGGACGCGGCATACCGAAATTGCGTCGCAGCTTCTCCTTGGTGTCACGCCCCTTCTGCTGACCAATGACCATGACCGGCTGACCTTCCAGTCGGGCAAGACCACCGATAATGGCATGGTCATCACCATAATGCCGATCCCCGTGCAATTCCTCGAAGTCGGTAAACAACCGGATAATGTAATCCAGCGTATAGGGCCGTTGCGGGTGACGCGCCAGCTGCGAGACTTGCCAGGGAGTGAGATTCGCGAAGATTGATTCTGTCAGTGCGCGGCTTTTCTCTTTCAGTTTCGTTACTTCATCCGAGATATTGATATCGGCATCGTCAGTGACGTAGTTCAGCTCATCAATCTTTGCCTCGAGTTCGGCAATGGGTTGTTCAAATTCAAGAAAATTAAGGTTCATCGGGAATTCCGCAGGGCTGTTTTATGCCGCTAAGGTACCGTTTCTGCGGCGGTTAAACAAGTGCCAGCGGATAACAGCAGCAGGGAAACAGGTACTCGAATGGCAGTAGTTTATCCTGAAAATTCCAAGTTTGAGTGGAATAGTACTTACTTAAGCCCTGGTCCTGATAACCACTATGGGTTCATTCTGATAAAGACAGAAATTATTGCCACGAAATCCACGGAAGAACACGAAAAAACAATTACCTTATAGAAATATTTCCGTGTTCTTCCGTGGATTCCGTGGCTAATTGCAGGTTTCTACTGACGATACCTCTGTAAGTAAGTACCTGTCAGGCCTGAGCACAATTCACCCTGACGCTCACACGTATTCAACCTGCACACAATCCTTTCCCGCAAGATCACGCAGCCGATGCAACAACTCATCGGTCGGGTGTACCGTCCATGCTTCACCCAGCGCTACCCTTGCACGGGCTGCTCCGCCCGTATAATCGATACAAACCCGGCAGTGCCCTTCCCTGAAGGGCTGTAAAATATCTGCCAGGCTGCCAACAAAGCCATTATCTGCCTGACTGGACTCAATACCGACGACAAGTCGCCGCGCAAACAGTCCTCGCGCCTGGTTGATGTCATAAATACTTTGTGCCGTCACCTGCTGGCTACCGCTAAAGTCATCGAGCCCGAGTCCACCCTGGACCACCAGAATCTTGTTCTTCCCGAGCATGGCCTGGTACTTGTCGTAGACATCCGGGAATACACGCACATCAAGCCTTGCCGTGCGATCATCCAGCGTCAGAAACGCGATCTTGCCGCCGCGCTGGGTCTTGATAACTCGCATGCTCATTACGAGTCCGGCAATCGTCACCGCACGTTCGTCGGCACCTGGCCGTCCCCGACGTTCTTTTTTCGAGTCCTGGTTCGATGCGGGTGTTGCCGTACACAGGGCCGCCATCTCTGCCAGCTTGCCGCTGGTGATATTGGCCAGCTCGACCGCATAACGGGCAATCGGATGCCCGGTCAGGTACAGCCCGAGTGCATCCATTTCGCCCTGCAGTCGCTGCTCTTCTTCCCACTCCGGCAACACCTGTTTCTCAACCGGTAGCGGTGCAGCAGACTCCGGGTCGCCGAACAAATCATTCTGCCCCGTATCCAGATTGCGGGAATGCTGCTCGGCCATCTTCAGCGCCTTGTCAAGATTTGCCTGTTGGGAAGCGCGGGTGTCACCCATGGGGTCCAGTGCCCCGGCCCGGATCAGGGCATCAAACACACGCCGGTTCACCTTGCGCAGATCCACACGCTGGCACAGCTCAAACAGGTCGGCAAATTCACCACCGTCCTGGCGCTCCGCCAGCATGCCGTCAATCGCGGCCTGCCCAACGCCCTTGATTGCGCCCAGGCCATAGACAATGGTGTCTTCTGTTGTAGCAGTAAAGTGATACTGCGACTGATTGACATCCGGCGGCACTACCTTCAGTTTCATATCCCTGCATTCGGCAATCAGGTGTACGATCTTGTCGGTATTGTCCATATCTGCCGACAGCACAGCCGCCATAAATGCAGCCGGGTAATACGCCTTTAACCAGGCAGTCTGGTAAGACACCAGCGCATAGGCAGCCGAGTGACTCTTGTTAAAACCATAACCGGCAAATTTTTCCATCAGGTCGAAGATGCCGGCAGCCACCTGCTCATCAACATCCCGCTGTTTGGCACCGTCAAGGAAGATAGAGCGCTGCTTCGCCATTTCCTCCGGCTTCTTCTTGCCCATGGCACGCCGCAACATGTCGGCACCACCCAGCGTGTAGCCGGCCAGTACCTGCGCAATCTGCATCACCTGTTCCTGGTAGAGAATAATGCCGTAGGTCGGCTTCAGGATGGGCTCCAGATCAGGGTGTGGATACTTGATCTGCGCACCGTGTTTGCGCGCAATAAAGTCATCGACCATGCCGGACCCCAGCGGCCCCGGACGAAACAGGGCGACCAGCGCCACGATGTCTTCAAAGTTATCCGGGCGCAGACGCCGGATGAGGTCTTTCATGCCACTTGATTCCAGCTGAAATACTGCGGTCGTTGCAGCCGCCTTCAACAGATCAAATGCCCGCCTGTCATCAAGCGGTATAACATCAATGTCGACTGCCGGCTTACCGTTCCCGGCCAGCTGGGCATTGATGGTCTTCAGTGCCCAGTCAATAATGGTCAGTGTACGCAGCCCGAGAAAATCAAACTTCACCAGACCAACCGCTTCCACATCATCCTTGTCGAACTGACTGACCAGCGCGCCACCACCCTGCTCGCAGTACAACGGGGTGAAATCGGTTAGCTGTGACGGGGCAATCACCACACCACCGGCATGTTTACCGGCGTTCCGTGCCAGACCTTCCAGTGAACGCGCCAGATCGACCAGGCTGCGTACATCTTCATCGGCATCATACAACTCACTGAAGGCAGGCTCCTGATCCAGAGCCTTTTCCAGCGTAATGCCAATCTCAAAAGGAATCAGTTTGGCAATTCTGTCGACGAATCCATAGGGGTGTCCCAGCACCCGACCGACATCACGCACCACCGCCTTGGCCGCCATGGAACCGTAGGTAATGATCTGCGAAACCTTGTCACGCCCATAGCGCTCTGCGACATATTCAATCACCCGGTCCCGGCCTTCCATACAGAAATCGACATCGAAGTCCGGCATGGAAACACGTTCCGGATTCAGAAATCGCTCAAACAGCAGGTCATAACGAATCGGATCAAGATCAGTAATCGTCAGGGCATAGGCCACCAGTGACCCCGCTCCGGAACCGCGCCCCGGTCCGACAGGGATGCCGTTGGCCTTTGCCCAGATAATAAAATCGGCAACAATCAGGAAATAGCCAGGGAAGCCCATCTCCAGTATGACCTTGATCTCGATATCAAGCCGCTCGCGATAGACCTGCCGGACGGCTTCAATATCCTCCCTGTCCGGATCAAGAATTTTCTCAAAGCGCTGCTCCAGCCCCTGTTCGGCCTGCAACTGAAAATAGCCGGCCATATCCATACCTTCCGGCACCGGAAAATCAGGCAGATAATTCTTGCCCAGTTCCAGTTCCAGGTTGCAGCGCCGGGCAATCTCCACGGTATTTTCCAGTGCTTCCGGAATATCACTGAACAGCGCCTGCATTTCTTCTGCCGTACGCAGATACTGCTGATCGGTAAATTCTTTCGAGCGACGCGGATCATCCAGGGTACGGCCTTCATTGATACAGACACGTGCTTCATGGGAATCAAAGTCACTGGCCTTCAGGAAATGCACATCATTGCTGGCCACGACCGGAACACTCTTCAGGCCGGCAAGATTGACTGCCTTGTGCAGATACGCCTCTTCTCCCGGTCGACCGGTACGCTGCAATTCCAGATAAAAACTGTCCGGAAATATTCGCTGCCAGTCATCCAGTTGTTCGGCGGCAAGGGCGTGCTTGTTTGCCAGTAATGCCTGACCGATATCACCCGTGCGGCCACTGGACAGTGCGATCAGCCCTGCGGAATTCCCCTCGAACCAGTCCCGTTCCAGCACCGGGATACCACGCTGCTGCCCTTCAGTATAGGAACGTGACACCAGCCGGGTAAGATTGAGGTAGCCATCGCGTGTCTTGCAGAGTAACACCAGCCTTGAAGGTGATTTTCCGCCGGCCCTGTCTGCCACCCAGAGGTCGACCCCGATGATGGGCTTGACACCCTGCGCCATGGCCGCACGATAAAACTTTACCATGGAAAACATATTGCTCTGGTCAGTAACAGCAACCGCTGGCAGGCCGGCCGCAGCAACACTCTGCACCAGCGGTTTAACCCGGACGCTACCATTCACCAGCGAATATTCGGTGTGGACATGCAGATGGACAAAGGCAGGGCGCATGAAGAAAGTTTCCAGTTTTCCCGGACAGGATTCAAGCCTGAATCCGCCATAAACAGTTATCGAGACAAAAACGTATCTTTTTGATTTTATTATCTATATGCCACGCATCAAGCACGCATACAGACTGCCTGCCGGCTAACCCCGGCAAACGCGGTCCCGGCAACGGGATTCTGGCATTTTGGCCGTCTAAATAACAGGTCTTCCCGGTCGATATGACGAGTAATTCGTGCACTGAATTCACCACCTGCAGGACCGAGAATGCAGCATTCAATAAAATACCCGATCACTTCCACATATGAGAAGGAAGAGCTCCAGGGCTTTTCACGTAGCATGGCCGAATTACAGTGGCTACTGCTGATCCTGGTTATCCTGTACTTTTTTATACCGATACAGCCTGTCGACAACACTGACGGGCTGATCCTGACCATGGTCTGCTATTCCTGCTTTGTACTGCTGTTTCGTTATCTCAATTTTCATGCCCGTGAATCACGCCTGAAACTGGCGATGGAAACCTGGGCAATGATCAGTTTCATTACCATTGCCCTGTGGTACACCGGCAAGGTCGACAGCCCGTTGCTGAATCTGTACCTGCTGGTCATCATCGCCAGCGCCATCACCCTGGGCAAGATAATGACATTGCTGGAAGTCGCGCTGATTGCGTGCTGTTACCTGTATATGGGCTACAGCAGCTACTCTGATGCACTGTTCGCACCACAAACCTTTACTACCCTGATGGCAAAGTTCTCACCCTTCCTGCTGGTAGCCTATGTCACATCCATGCTCGCTGCTGACATACTGCAGGCGAAAAAACGTATTACCTTGTTGTCACAGACAGATGACCTGACAGGCCTGCTGAACATGCGTGCCTTTAATCTTGTTCTCGAGAAGGAAATCGCACGGGTAATGCGTCACGCACAACCCTTTACCGTCATTATGCTCGATGTTGACGGCCTGAAAACGGTAAATGATCAATATGGGCACACGGCGGGCAGCCGCCTTATCAAGGTCATTGCGCAATCGATCAAGGACTGTGTCAGATCAGCAGATGTACTCGCCCGCTACGGTGGTGACGAATTTGTCATTCTAATGTCACATACCAGTACCGGGCATGCACGCACCGTTGCGGAACGTATCCGCACGGCCATTCATAACACGTCATTTGATATGAACGGTGCACGTATTTCGAGTACCGCCAGCATCGGTATTGCCAGTTTCCCTGAATGTGTGGAGGATGCTGTGGATGTTCTCGACAAGGCAGACATTGCCCTCTACCAGAGCAAACAGGGCGGTCGCAACAGGGTCACCTACTACGACAATGCACTGGAAACCACCGCCGTCTATGCCTGAGACGGGTTCGCCTGTTTCTCGAGAACCCTTCTCACCGGCGCATAGGAACGCCTGTGGATCGGTGACACCCCCAGATTTTCCAGTGCCTGGATATGCGCCTTGCTCGGGTAACCTTTATGCTGCGCAAGTCCATACCCCGGGTAGCTGGCATCCAGCAACAGCATTTCCCGGTCGCGCGTCACCTTGGCCATGATCGAAGCAGCACTGATCGCCGCTACCCGGCTGTCACCCTTTACAATCGCCTGTGCCGGGCAGGCAAGATCCGGACAACGGTTCCCGTCTATCAGTGCATGTTCAGCGGCCGGCTGCAGGGCAGCAACGGCACGCTGCATCGCCAGCAGGGTTGCCTGCAGAATGTTTATCCGGTCAATCTCCTCGACGTCCGCGCGCCCGACAGCCCATGCCAGCGCCTTCTCCTCAATCTCTGCATACAGAACATCACGACGTAAAGCCGTCAATCGCTTGGAATCTTTCAGTCCGTCTATCGGGTTTTCCGGATCAAGAATGACAGCACCGGCAACCACCGGCCCGGCCAGCGGCCCCCGGCCTGCTTCGTCAACACCGGCAACCAGTCCGGCAGGTATAAGCAGTTCTTTATCCATAACTCCAGGTCAATTTCGTTGCAAACTCCAGCATCTGCAATAATATGCGCAGCACCCACAAAGGCCAAAAATCGAAGCGACTATTGCACATCCCGGCAAAGCTATCAATGTCGTTGTCATTGCAGTATCAAACCTCCCGCTCACTGTTGCAGGGCAGGTCGATATCCATTTGCTCTCCACATTCCCGGGCATTGATGAAGAGACAAATGTGATTGTATAAACCGGATTTTTCCTGGCTAGTCACCGGGTGGTCTTGGAATTCGACGAATGGGGTGTTTATACTGCTGTTACGCTGACATACTCACCAGGCAGCCAAGGAACCCGCACTGACACATGAAACCCCTGATACTGAAGAAACTGGGGAGGATCCCCTACATAATCGGCTTATGCCGAAAGCGCGCACTCGAGGGGGAGTTACCCGTCTACCGGCAGCTCATGGAGATCGCCATACTGCGCGCTACCCGGGGCATTGGCTATGACATATACCATGGTGCCGGCATGTGGAAAAAGTCCGCGAACTGGGACTACAAGAACAGTTTTTTGAGCATAACTGATTACAACCGGAATATTTACCGGCTTAACAGCAGAAAGTTTCATGGCACATCGCAGTACAAACCATTTGAAAAAGCCATTTTCAAGCAGTTCATGATTCCCTCTGCAGATTTCATCGGTATTATTGATGAATGTTGCGGCACGACGGCCGCTGGCAAACCGTTACGAAACGCCGGGGAGCTGGGCGCATGCCTCACGCCATATGCCGGCAAGAAAATTTGTTTCAAACTGGTCGAAGGTTTCAACGGGATCGGCTTTAAAGCCTGTGAGGTACTACTTCGCCAGGGCTCGCTAGCACTGCTTGACCTTGGCAACGGAGCCGAATATTCAGCTAATGAGTACTTCGAGCTGTTAATGAAAGAATCTGCCAATGGCTGGCTGCTGGAGGAATATATTGTGCAACACCCGGTTTTGGCCGCATTCAACCCCAGCAGCCTGAACACAATCAGAATGTTCCTTTACCAACGTAGCAGTGGCGAAATCGTTGCCTTAAGATCTTTCTTTAGAGCGGGCAAATCCGGTGCACTAATTGACAAGACAGCAGACGGCGGCGCCAGCGTCCTTATTGATCAGGAAACCGGAACACTACTGAACGGCTTCAACTGGTCAATCGAAATGCAGCCACTGCCACAACACCCCAGCAGTAAACTGCCATTTGCAGGCGTACAAATTCCGTTCTGGAAAGAAGCCGAAGCCACCGCTAAACGAGCGCTGGAGATTTTCCCTGAAACCCGGTTTTCCGGTACAGATATTGCCATTACTGAAAACGGCCCCGTTATCATAGAAATGAACGTTCAGCCGGAAGCAATCTGCATGCCCATACTCAGGATACAGACAGCCAGAATATTTGCCGACGAGGATACAGTCAATTAAAATTGACTGGCAGGCGTCAAGAAAACCTGGCAACACACCGCTATATATACAATATCTATCATCTACAGAAACCATCGATCCAGCCTATGACAACTGACCACATCACCCTGAGAGAAGGTGAATTCTGGCGTTCCGTGCCAGGTTACGCCGACATCGACACCAAAACCTTTCTGGATCATCGCTGGCAGGCACGCAACAGCATCACCAAACCCGGGCGACTGAAACCTGTTCTCGGCAATACCGTACCGGACTCACTATTTTCCGAACTCGAACAGGCAATTATCCGTTCGCCAATGAGTCTGCGCATCTCACCCTACCTGATCAGCCTGATCAACTGGGAGGAACCGCTAAACGACCCGATTCGTAAACAGTTCCTGCCACTATTATCGCAACTTAAGCCCGATCATCCATGTCTCGCGCTGGACTCTCTTGATGAACAGGCGGACACCCCCGTTCCCGGGCTGGTACATCGTTATCCCGACAAGGTACTTTTCCTGGCACTGGATACCTGCCCTATCTACTGTCGCTTCTGTACCCGTAGTTACACTATCGGGCCAGACACAGAACATGTGGAAAAGCAGGCACTCCGGGTCAATCGTGAACGCTGGGCACAGACGTTCGAATACATCGAACAGCACCCGGACATTGAAGACGTTCTGGTCAGCGGCGGTGATGCCTGGCAGCTGCGTGCCGAGCAACTTGAACAAATAGGAAACTCCTTACTATCCATACCTCACGTACGACGACTGCGATTTGCGACACGCGGGCTCGCGGCAATGCCACAGAAACTGCTAACCGATGATCAGTGGTGCAACACCCTGAAGACACTGGTCGACAACGGGCGGAAATTGCACAAGGAAGTTGCCGTTCATACGCACTTCAACCATCCCAACGAATTCACCTGGATTAGTGCTGCAGCCAGCAACCGACTCATGGAGCTTGGCATCACCGTGCGCAATCAGTCTGTCTTGCTGCGCGGCATCAATGATGACCCCGATACCATGCGACTGCTGGTACGCAGGCTGGGCTACCATAATATTCATCCCTACTATGTCTATCTGCATGACATGGTGACTGGCGTGGAAGACCTGCGCACCAGCGTTGCCACAGCAGTGAAACTGGAAAAGGCAGTTCGCGGGACCACTGCAGGATTCAATACCCCCGCGTTTATATGTGATGCGCCGGGGGGCGGTGGAAAACGGGACATACACTCATATGAGTATTATGACCCGGACACCGGCATAGCGGTATACAGTGCACCGGCAGTCAAGCCAGACCAGCTGTTCCTTTATTATGACCCCATCGAGTCTTTATCCAGAGCCGGGCAGCTGCGCTGGTCAGATACGGACGAGCACAAGCTAATGATTGATGAGGCGGTCGCACTGGCAAGACTGCAAATGAGCAAAAACAGCTAACTACTTTGTACCTGCGCATGTCGTTCAAAATAGTCCCGAAGTGCGGACTGTTCACGCAGCAACTCGAAAACCATCCCGGCCTGCCCGCTGGCAACACCATTACCAACGATAATACGCACATCGTTGTCGGTCGCGTCGGTACCCAGCGCGGCTTTGTCAAAACGTGTTGCCATCGAGTAGAAAAACACAGTGCCGGCACGCCTGGCAGATAAAATGCTCGCAGCTTCAGTATCAGGGACGTTGACACAATTGAGCACTACATCGCAGCCATTGTTATCGGTGGCCTGCCCCACCGCCTGCAATACCTGCTCGGGCAATCGTGCATCGGCCCTGATAATATGATCTGCAAAACCCAGTGAACGAACTTCATCAAGTCGCTCCCCATCCGGATCCAGGGCAATGATTCGAGCACCCGGGGCCGTCTTGCGCACTGTGGCCATAGCGGTCACCCCTGACTTTCCGGCGCCAACAATCAGAACAGTTTGCCCGTCTGTAACAGAGCGACTGACCTGGGGAACAATGCTTGATATATCAATCGCCGACAACGCAACAGACAGGCTAAAATCCGGCGGCAATGATGAATACCCCATACCGTCGAACAAGATCGCATGCCCGTCGACCTGCACCTGATCACCATTAACTTCGCCTACACTATGCAGGAATAACGGGAGTGCCGAAGTGGAAACAACGGGGATAACGATATCACCTGGACCCAGATTGAAGCCCGGATCGACTGACTCGCCGACTTGCTCTACCGCACCAACCAAAACACCCCCGGAATTGGTTACCGGATTATGCAGCTTGCCGCGACTGCCAACAACAGCGAGCAACTGTTCTGCTATATCATCTCCGCACCGCCTGAACTGGGACATACCGGTGGAATCAAGATTCAACAAGTTGACTCGAATGAGGATTTCCTCTGGATGCAGGATCTCCGGCGTGTTGTCCACCCTGAGCGCAGCTTGCGGTATAACCCCTTGCGGCTCTATAACCCTGTGAAATCCATAGTTCATTTTATTGTGCCCATTTTAGAAAAAATACCCTTTAACAACAGCAAGCCCTGCTCTTCAAACTCATCGACTTGTCCTTCAGTTGATTTTATCTATCACGACACAACAACTCAATCAAACCGGAGATAGAGATACAGACCCGCCCTGGTCCGGTCCGGGGACTGCCATCAAGGATGGATACCTCAAAGTGCTATCATCCACCGCTAGCAGTTACTAAAGGATAAACATGCATGGATAAAGAATATAATCCACATGAGTCAGAAGCCTGTCGGACTTAGGAACAATCATGCAAGAGCGAGGCCGGGAATGAGACGGAATGTGCTGGTTGTCGATGTCAACGCAATCGGTATGGTTGCGGTAATACGATCGCTGGGGCGTGCGGGGTATAACATCCACGCCATCGCTTCGCAGCGGGATGCGTTGGGACTTTACTCTCGTTTTACCCATCACACAGACTGCAATCCTCCACTCGACTCGGCGAGCTACCTCCCCTGGTTGCGCGAGTACATTCGGAGCCACGGGATAGAGGCCATCATACAGAGTGAGGGGTTTCTTCACGCAATCGATAGCGCCTATGAGGAATTTGCCCCATTACTCCCGGACTCGGTACCTGCAAGCGTCTGGCAGCGGTGCCTCAGCAAGGTTGCAACGCAGCAATGGCTAATGGATGCATCACCGGCGAGCAGCCGTAACATGCCGGCCGGTGGAATCATGAAAGACGCAGAGTCAATTCCCGGGAAGGTCGACCTGGCAGGCCTTGATGGGCCTTTCTTTGTTAAGGCCGATGCCGGACTTGCCAGGAATGCGCCAGCTGCGCAGGTAATACGGTGCGAGACCGTTGCTCAATTATCTGCTGCTGCGCGAGGACTTCTGCCTGGTTATGAGGCACTAGTCTGGCAAAATTTCGCGCCTGGCAAGAAAGTAGGCGTCAGCTTGTGGCGTCATAATGGCAAGTTCATGGCGCAAAACATGACCCTGGGGATTCATATGCAACCCTGGACTGGCGGCATGATGTCGTTGCGGGAAAGCTTTTGGCATGAGGCTCTCCTTGCCGATGCACGCAACAAGCTGGAAGTTCTCGAGTGGCAAGGGGTTGCCATGATGGAGTACAAATGGGATCCAGTGAACGACCAGTTTTGGTTTATTGAGATCAATGCCCGCTATTGGGGTTATCTGCATCTGGATCTCTATGCAGGGAAGGATTTTCCAAAACTTCAGGTGGACGCTTTCTTTGGCAACCTCAGTGAGGATATGGAGCCTCCCGCCAAAAAGTTTGCTTGTCGCCATACCGTGCCCGGAGAGATCGGATATGTGATGTCGCGCATTCGGGCATCTGATATTCCGGTTTGGCCAAAGGTCTGCTCTATAGGCGGTTTCTTTTTTCGCTTTTTGAATTTACGGACAAAATCCGACCTCTGGTACCCGGGTGACAGGCTTCTGTATTGGCGATCCTGGTTGAACTATCTAAGAAAACTGGTTACGCATTAAAGCGTGTAGGCAACTGTTTTTATACTTGTTCAGACACTTCAGAGTCTCTGCCTGCAATCTCGAACACCGCATCTGCTGCGATCCGGCTTGCATCCCGGCGTAGATCACGATGTATCTGGGTGAAGACAGAGGTCAACTCCTGCACATGCGAAGGATCATCGATCAGCCGCAGGATTTCACCGCCGAGCGCCTCCGGCGTAATGTCATCCTGAATGAATTCCTTCACAACCGGCCGGTCTGCCAGCAGATTGGGCAACGAGTAATACGGCGTATTCACCAGCAGGCGGGCCAGTTGGTAGGTCAATGGCGACAGGCGGTAGGCCACGACCATGGGCCGTTTAAGCAGCGTGCACTCAAGTGTCGCCGTCCCCGAAGCCATTAATACTGCATTTGCGGCCGCCATGGCTTCCAGCCCCTGGCCATGCAGCAGCGTAACAGGCAGGCGGCGGTTAACTCTGGCCAGCGCATTCTCGAACATGATACGACACGCCTCATTCGCCAGGGGAACAACAAACCGGATATCGCTGCGGCGTTCATGGCACCAGTTTGCGGCACGCAGAAAATCTTCGGCCAGGCGTTTCACCTCGCCGACGCGACTGCCTGGCAACAACGCGACCAGCGGTCCCTGGTGCTGAATACCCAGATGCGCACGCGCCTGTAGCGGATCAACGTCATCGCTAATCAGATCTGCCAGTGGATGACCGACAAAGCGTGCCGGCACCTGCTGCTCCGCGTAAAACCGTTCTTCAAAGGGAAACAGGGTAAGCATGCAATCCACGCTGGCGGCTATCTTGCGTACCCGGTACTGTCGCCACGCCCAGACTGACGGGCTGACATAATGCAACGTCCTGATACCTGCCCGTTTCAGACTCCGTTCCAGGGACAGGTTAAAATCCGGCGCATCGATACCAATAAAAATATCCGGCGGGGTCTTCAGAAAATGACGCCGCAATTCACGTCGCATGGAGATTAGTTTCGGCAGGTGGTTAAGCACCTCAACCAGCCCCATGACAGAGAGGTTTTCCATGGGATAGAGACTGAAACAACCCGCGGCTATCATGTGCGGGCCGGCCACACCCTCAAACACTGCATCCGGTTCCCGCTTCCGTATCGCCTGTATCAGGGCTGCCCCGAGATTATCACCGGATGTTTCACCGGCGATGATACCAACATGGAGTGGGTGCAAACGGGGCACGCTTACCTGACAATACCGCGCTTTTGCTGTTCCAGAAAGGTGACGAATATCTCCAGTTCAGGACAGTCTTTCACCCTGTCCTTCAGAACCTTAATGGCATCCTGCAGGGAAAGATTTTCCCTGTAGAGCGTCTTGTAGGACTGCTTGAGCAGTTTACGCGTTGCTTCCGGAACCCCGCGGCGGCGCAGGCCTTCCATGTTCAGACCATGTGGCCGCGCAGGAGTGCCGGCAACCGTCACATAGGGAGGAATATTCAGGCTGACACCGCTGCCATAGGCGGTCAGTGAATACGCGCCGATTGAACAAAACTGGTACACCAGTGTAAAACCGCCCAGAATGACAGAGTCGCCAATGGTGACATGACCGGCCAGCGATGCATTGTTCGCGAAAATCGTCTGGTTTCCAATCCGGCAATCATGGGCAATATGTACATAGGCCATGATCCAGTTATCATCGCCAAGCCTGGTAACACCCTCATCCTGGGCAGTGCCGCGATTGATAGTAACGAATTCACGAATCGTATTGCGATCACCGATTTCAAGCCGTGTCGGCTCACCCGCGTACTTTTTGTCCTGCGGTGCTTCACCGATGGACGCAAACTGGTAAATCCGGTTGTCCCTGCCGATACGGGTCGGGCCGTTGATGACGACGTGGGGCCCTATGACGCTGCCTGCCCCGACAACCACATCGGGACCAATCACGGTATACGGTCCGACGCTGACATCGGCGGCAAGTTCTGCACCGGGATCAATAATCGCCGTTGTATGAATCAAGTATCAATGTCCTGTTCTGTGCACATGATTTCAGCGGTCGCCACGACCTTGCCGTCGACACTGGACTCACAGGCAAACACCCATATCCCGCGCCTGGCACGCATCAGGTTTGCCTTGAGCATCAATTGGTCTCCCGGCTCCACCGGGCGTTTGAAACGCGCCTTGTCAATACCCACCAGAAAATACAGACTGTCGCGCTTGGCACCACGCTCAACGGTTCTGAATGCCAGCAACCCGGTCGCCTGCGCCATCGCTTCCAGTATCAACACTCCCGGCATAACCGGTCGTTCCTGGAAATGTCCCACAAAGAAAGGTTCGTTATAAGTGACGTTCTTGTAACCCACCAGCGACTCACCCGCCTTGAATTCAGTGACCCGGTCAATCATCAGGAAAGGGTAGCGATGCGGCAGGTGTTGCAGTATTTGCTGTATGTCCATGGTCATAGGTCCGTATAGCCTTTTATATTTCAGGTATAAACAATCTGGCTGCCTGTAGCTGTAAAAGCGACAATGCGCTAGTCATCCCCGTGTTTTGTGGCTGCAGCAAGCGAGCGCTCCAGTGCGTGCACCTTGCGTGCGAGCTTGTCCAGTTGCCGCATGCGTGCATAGGTTTTGTTCCAGGCAACATTTTCCTGTGCCGGCACACCGGATGAATACACACCCGGCTTGCTAATTGATTTGGTCACCATCGTCATGCCGGTAATGATAACGCGATCGGCTATTTCAAGATGCCCGGCAATGCCCGCGCCGCCACCGATCATGCAGTATTTACCAATGCGCGCACTCCCTGAAATACCCACGCATCCGGCGATGGCGGTATGCGCACCAATATGAACATTATGTGCGACCTGTATCTGGTTATCGAGCCTGACCCCTTCTTCCAGCACCGTATCATCAAGTGCACCACGGTCAATGGTGGTATTTGCGCCAATTTCGGCATCGTCACCCACCCGGACACTGCCAAGCTGGGGAACATTCAGCCAGCGCCCGTCCTCGTTCGCCAGGCCGAAACCATCACTGCCGATAACCGCTCCAGGTAATATATTGACACGCTCGCCAATGGTGACATCGTGACAGACAACCACATTCGCTGACAGCTTGCTGTCAGCACCAATAACACTGCCCGCACCGATAAAGCAGCCGCCTGCAAGTTGTACGCCGGCGTGGATTACCGCACCTGCCTCGATAATACAGTGAGGTCCTATCCATGCCGACTCATCCACCTCGCAGCCAGCATCCAGGGCCGCAGTGGCATGCACACCACTGCTGACCCGGGCAGCAGGCGCAATCAGGGCAGCTGCCCGTGCATAGCTTGCATAGGGATTGGATGAAACAATGACCGCTACCGGGCAATCTGCGGCATCTTCCTGGCGCAGAATTACCGCTGATGCCTGCGTGGCTTGCAGATACTTCCTGTACCCCGGGTTGGCCAGGAAACTGATGTCCCCGGCATGCGCATGCTGCAGGGTTGCAACCGCAGCAATCCGGCAATCCGGATCACCTTGTTGCAATTCGCCCCTGATTTGCCCGGCAAGTTCGCCCAGTGTCAGTGACATTCAGACTGCCCCGCTACTATCCGTGAAGGATAGTTATTCGCTTATCTGGCCTTGAGCTTTTTAAGAACGCTGTCCGTGATATCGATCTTGTCACTCGAGTAAACAACACCCTGGCTCAGAATCAGATCAAACTTCTGTTCTTTCGCCAGCGAAACAACCGCCGTATACATATCCTTCTGCAATTTTGCGAGCACTTCATTTCGCCGGATATTCAGATCATCACGAAACTCGTCCTGGGTGCGTTTCATATCCCGCCGTTTGGCAAGAATATCCCTCTCCAGCTTGGTGCGTTCCGACTCGCTCATAACAGCACCATCACGCGTCAGCTTATCTTCCTGTTTCTTTATTTCTCGCTGCAGCGCAACCAGTTCCTTCTCCCGGGGTGCAAACTCCGACTCAATTTTGCTTTGGGCCGACTTTGCCTGGGGCGCCGCTTCCATCAGTTTGACCGTGTCGACAAAACCGATCTTTGTCTCTGCCAGTACAGTGCCGGAACACAGTGACAGCACCGCCATCCAGACAATCATAAAACCCGTTGCATTTATTTTTTTCATAAGCAATTCTCCAGCATCTCTCATAGTTATCAAAAGAATGTACCAATAGTAAACTGAAATATCTGTGTATCGTCATCACTCTCTGAATTCAGAGGATAGCCCAGACTCATGGAAATAGGCCCCATCGGGGACACCCATAATCCTGCCAGACCAACAGAATACCGCAAATCACCGGCATCAAAGCTATTATAATCCTCAAAGACATTACCAATATCAAAAAAGGCACTCAGGCGCACACCCGTGGCGTCATCTACGAACGGTACCGGAAAAATCACTTCCGCGTTAAACACCATCAGAAATGAACCACCTATCGGGTCATTATCCGAATCCCTGGGACCCAGGGTATTGTCTTCAAATCCACGCACAGAGCGTACACCGCCGGCATAAAAGTTCTCAAAGAAGGGCAATTCTTCAAAATCACCAAAACCGTCCCCGTAACCCAGATTGCCTTTCAGCCCGAGCGTCAGTTCCCGCGTCAGGGGGATAAAGCGTTGCTGCTGATAGGTGAGCTTGTAGTATTCCAGCCCGGAACCCGGTGCCGTAGTTTCGAGCGAGAGACGCTGCAGGCCACCCGTTTCGGCAAACAGTATGCTGTCGCGCGAGTCATGACTCCAGCTGCCGGTAAACACTGCATCATCAAAACTGTCACCGTGATCATCAACAAAGTCGGTAACCTGGTCTGGCGAACTGGAATTCGTCTTCAGATCCAGCCCCTGGTAACCCGCACTGAAAAATATCGTATCATATTCATTTATCGGAATCCCGAAGTTGACATCCGCGCTCCGGGTATCCGTCGAGTAGTCCGACAGGTTGGCTTCATCGGCATCCGTCTTCCGGTAGCCAAGGCTGAATCCCCGGCTAACTCCGTCAACGGTCCAGTAAGGGTTCGTATAGGCAAAGCGGTATACGGTATTGATTTCACTGTTATCGAAGGTAAAGGCCACCCGCTTGCCCGACCCCAGAAAGTTATTCTGCTGTATGCTGGCATTGAACAGTACGCCCGAGGTCTGTGAGAATCCGGCACCCAGTGTCACACTGCCCGAGGATGTTTCCGTGACCGAGTAATTGACATCCAGCTGATCTGTGGTGCCTGGAACCGTCGGTGTTTCGACGTTCACATCTTCAAAGTAGCCAAGTCGATTAAGGCGGGTTCGCGAACGTTCAACCTGATCCGTGGAATACCAGCCACCTTCCATTTGCCGCATTTCGCGGCGCAGGACTTCATCCCGGGTGCCGGTATTCCCTGCAACATTGATACGTCTCACATAGACCCGTTTGCCCGGATCGACAAAGAATCCAAGCTTGACCTCAAACGTCTCATCATCCATTTCCGGTACAGTATTGACGTTTGCATAGGCATATCCCTGGTTACCCAGCAGGGAACTGATACTGTCGACAGATTCAGTCACCTGTTTGCGTGAGAACACGTCCCCCGGATTGATAGGTATCAGCGGGAACAACTCCTCTGCCGGCACGACCAGGTCACCGGAGAGTGTCACTCCACTGATCTTGTATTGATGCCCCTCGGTGAGGTTGATAGTGATATAGATATCTTTCTTGTCCGGCGTAATGGAAACCTGCGTGGAGTTGATATTGAACTTCAGGTAGCCCCGGTCCAGGTAATAGGTACGCAGCGTTTCCAGGTCAGCAGACAGCCCCTGCTTTGAATACTGGTCACTCTTGGTAAAGTTCGAGAAAATATTCGGTTCGGTCAGGGAAAACTCATCAAGCAGTTCCTTGTCCGCAAATTCATGATTGCCAATGATGTTGATCTGCTTGATACGTGCTGCCTGCCCTTCAGATACATTAATCAGTATACCGACACGATTACGGTCCAGCGGGGTTACCGTAGTATCTATCTTGACCGCATACTTGCCGCGGCTAAAGTACTGCCTGCGCAGTTCCTGCTCGACTTTTTCGAGCAGCGAGCGGTCGAAGACACGGCCTTCGGCCAGACCGATCTCCTTCAGTCCTTCCAGCAGCTCCTCGCTATCCAGGTCCTTGTTACCCTCGATATCAATACTGCTGATCGCGGCACGCTCCTTGACAAAAACAACCAGCACGGACCCGTCTCTTTCCAGCGCAACATCATTAAAGAAACCGCTTTTGAACAGGGCTTTTACAGCAATGATCGTATCTTCCGTATCAATCGTCTGACCGACCTTGATCGGCAGATAGTTGAAAACGGTACCGGCCGAGATTCGCTGCAGTCCTTCTACCCGGATATCCAGGACCTTGAACGGCTCAAAGGCCTGCGTAACGCCGTTCAGGAACAGCGCCAGCATGAACACCCGGCACAGAAAGAATATGTGTTTCAGCTGCAAATGCATTTATAGGCTCAATCAAGCAAACGTATAAGGTCGTTATAAAAGGCCAGTGACATCAGGCCCAGCAGCAGCACAATACCGACCTTCTGCCCGGCAAGTTGTACTGTCTCCGTCACCGGACGGCCGGTTACCAGTTCTACCAGATAGAACAGTAAATGCCCGCCATCCAGCACCGGGACCGGCAACAGGTTCAGCACCCCGAGGCTGACACTGACAATACCCAGAAACCCGAGGAAGGCAGCCAGACCAATTGCAGCAGACTGCCCTGCATACTGGGCAATGGTGATTGGCCCGCTCAGGTTCTCGACAGATGCCCTGCCGGTCACCATTTTCCAGAGCGTTCGCAAGGTCAGCGTTGTTACTTGCCAGGTCTTGTTCAGCGCCGCGGGAAAGGCCTGGAGCAGACCATGAGATACAACGACGCGCATTGTAGCACGCTGCCCCTCATCAGGAAGTTGCACATAGGCGCCTATCCGCCCGATTTCCCTGCCTTTGTCAGTGGCGGTGTCAGGCCTCACCGTTAGCTTGACGGTCGCACCAGCGCGCAGCACCTCTACAGCGATATTCTGGCCGGGCCGCTCACGGACAATATCGACCCACTGTTTCCAGCTACTGACAGCCACATCATTGGCGACGACAACCTGGTCTCCCGGAAGCAAACCGTCCCGCTCACCGGCACCGCCTGCCACCAGCGACTCGATCACGGCCTGCGGTTGCCAGGGACTCAGGCCGAAATTCTCGAGTACCCCGCCTTTTTTCAGCAGTTCATCCGGGTTTTCGAAGTGCACCTGCAGATGGCGCTCCTGTCCATCGGCATCACGTACCGCAACCGCTACCGTGTCCCGCCCGTCGAGACTGGCTTCGAGCAAGGCAAGCACCGTCGCCTCCCAGGTCGCGGTTGGTTCACCTGCCACAGCCAGGATCTCGTCACCATTCCGGAAACCGGCCTCGGCAGCATAGGATGCTGGTGTCACCTCACCCACCAGCGGCTTCAGGCCGGGAACACCGGTGACGAACATGGCCCAGTAGACCATGATCGCAAATATGAAATTGAATGCCGGGCCCGCCACAACAACGGCAATACGGGTACTGACTGGCTGGCGATTGAAGGCACGCGGCAGCTCTGCGGCAGCCACATCCCCTTCCCGTTCATCCAGCATTTTCACGTAACCA
>DMKK01000081.1 GCA_003454335.1 Gammaproteobacteria bacterium
GCGATCGCCCGTGCCCTGGCCGTCAGCCCGCGGTTGTTACTGATGGACGAACCTCTGGCGGCATTGGATCTGAACCGCAAGCGGGAGATTCTGCCCTGTATCGAGTCCCTCCATCATGAACTGGATATTCCGGTGATCTATGTCAGTCACTCCTCCGGTGAAGTGGCACGTCTGGCGGATCATCTGGTGTTGCTGGAAGCAGGCCGAGTTGTGGCGGCGGGCGCGATCGAGGATATGTTGACCCGGCTGGATCTTCCCCTTGCCCATGACAGTGATGCCGAGGCGCTTATTGCGGCGACCGTTGCGGGACACGATGATGAGTATGAGCTGACTTATCTGGATTTTTCCGGCGGTCGATTTACCGTCACTCGCAAGGATTTAACGGTAGGCAGTAACGTGCGCTTGCGGGTTGCCGCTCGCGATGTCAGTCTGACACTGGAACGCCAATCCGGTACCAGTATTCTGAATATCTTCCCGGCAACCGTTGAAGAGATCACCCGCGAAGGGTCTGCCCAGGTGACGGTGCGATTGCTGCTGGGTAGCATACCCATGTTGGCCCGTGTTACGCGAAAATCTGCCTCGGTACTGGATTTGAAACCCGGCAAGTTGGTGTACGCTCAGACTAAAAGTGTCGCCTTGCTGTCCTGATCCCGGTTGTATGCAAGATGCCTGGTGACCTCAAGGTGGAGTTGATTCGCCCCGGTCAATAAGGCAGTGAATAGCCCCGGCAGGGAGTGCCGGGGCCACTCTGTTCCCTACAGTTCTTTCTTGCAGAAATACCAGTCAACACATTCGTAGCCTTCTCCGACCCGTTTCTCAGCAGCATCTGCACTTGCCGGTGGCGGAACGATCACCTTTTCGCCCGGTTGCCAGCCTTCAGGTGTTGCCACTGCATGTTCATCAGAGGTCTGCAATGCTTTCACCAGGCGCAGAAACTCGTCAATGGAGCGACCGTTTGTCATTGGGTAATACACCATGGCGCGCAGAATACCATTCGGGTCAATCACAAAGGTTGCACGCACTGCCGAGGTGTCTGCGGCACCCGGATGGATCATGCCATAGGCTCTGGCTACATCCATTTTCAGGTCGGCAATGATCGGGAAGGGAATATCCACCCCGAATTTTTCCTTGATGTTGCGGATCCAGGCCACGTGGCTGTAGTGGCTGTCAATCGAGAGTCCCAGCAGTTCTGTATTGATCGCCTGGAAGTCGCTGTGCCGATTGGCAAAGGCCATGAACTCCGTGGTGCATACCGGTGTGAAATCCGCCGGGTGGGAAAACAGCACCAGCCATTTACCACTGTAGTCTTCCAGTTTTTTTACACCGTCAGTAGTCGGTGCTTCGAAAGCCGGTGCGGCTTCATTGAGACGGGGCATTCCCGTGTGTGCGGTGTCATTCATTTCGTCTGTCTCCCTTTTGCAGTGTAGATAAAGTTTGCAGCCTGCCAAATTGCTTTGTGGTCAGACCTTGAAGGGTAATTTAGAAGATAATGAATTATTAAACAAATTGATTGTTATTATGGACAAGATAGGCAATGCCTATCAGGCGTTCCGGGGACTCAGCCGGTCTTTTTGCGTGCGCCCTTGTTTCTGTTTATGGGGTGGATACAACTGAGTTGGGATGCGGCAATGGTATCCCGAAGGACGTCGATAACCTCGGGACGGGTAAAGCTGGCGCGCCATGCCAGGGCAACCACGCGGCTGGGGACCGGGTTTGCAAAGCGACAAATTGCCAACAGGCGTTGCGAATAGCGGTCGGCACCGGCAGCGGTACAGGGCAGGACCGTCACCCCCATGCCGGAGGCCACCATATGGCGGATGGTTTCAAGGGAGCTGCCTTCGGCGGTATAGACACCGCTGCCGTCATGAGGTGCACAGGCAGGACAGGCCTTGATGACCTGGTCGCGGAAACAGTGGCCGGCCCCGAGCATCAGTATGGTCTCATCCTCCAGGTTTCTGGATTTCAGGGTTTTGCGGCTAGTCAGCGGATGTGCAGCAGGCAGTAAAATGATGAAGGGCTCATCATAAAGGGGTAGCGTGAGGATGTTGGGTTCGTCAAAAGGCAGGGAAATAATAATGACATCCAGCTCGCCGTTCTTCAGCTTTTCAGTCAGTGCGGCGGTGTAGTTCTCCTCAATCAGCAATGGCATTTGCGGTGCACTGTCGCGCAGGTTGATGATCAGGTCCGGAAACAGGTAGGGCCCCACGGTGAAGATGGCCCCGATACGCAACGGGCTGGCGAGCTGGTCACCATCACAAAGCGCCTCCTGGCGAACGGATTCTATGGCCTCCAGCGCCTGCTGTGCCTTCTCGACAACCCGCTCGCCGGTCGGTGTTACACGCACCTCCTGGCTGGCGCGTTCAAACAGGGCTACGCCAAGTTCCCCTTCGAGCTTCTTGACCGCCACGCTGAGTGTCGGCTGGCTGACGAAGCAGGCCGCCGCTGCCCGACCAAAGTGATGCTCACGTGCCAGTGCAACAATATAACGAAGTTCTGATAGATTCATCGATTCGGTCCATTGATAGCTCCTCGCTATTACAACACTTAAACAAAACAATTGGTAATAAGTGGATCCCTGATCTAGGTTTATTCTGTGACTCAAAGGAGGGTGTGTCGATGCTAACAAAACTTTCCCTGGCCTGCATGTTGGCGGGAGCAAGCGTGCTGACAAACGCCGCGCCGCTGGGATTGCCACCAGTGCCAATCCCCGAGAACAACCCGCAGACGCCGGAAAAAATACACCTGGGTGACAAGCTGTTCCATGACACACGTTTTAGCGCGGACGGCAAGGTCAGCTGCGCCACCTGCCATTCACAGGACATGGCGTTTACCGATAACCTGCCGGTATCCAAAGGTTTCAATGACCTGACGGGTACACGCAATGCGCCAACGGTGATTAACTCAGCCTATATGAAAACCCTTTTCTGGGATGGTCGTGAACCCGACCTGGAAGGCCAGTCAAAACAACCACCGGTCAATCCGGTAGAAGGTGGCCTGCCGAATCATGCGCCCTTGCTTGAGGTGATACGCAAGGATTCGGAATATGTCAGTACATTCAAAGCGGTCTTCGGGGTTGGTGCGGGTGACATAAGTATGGACCATGTTGCAAAGGCGATTGCGAGTTTCGAACGCACAGTGATAGCAGGTGATTCTCCCTTTGATAGCTATTATTTCGGGGGTGAGAAGGATGCCATGACACCGGCGCAGATTCGTGGCCTCGAGTTGTTTGTCGGCAAGGGTCGTTGTGTCTCCTGCCACCGCATTGAGCAAACCCAGGCGCTGTTTACCGATAACCGCTTCCACAATATTGGCATAGGCTTCAAGACTATCCAGGGAAAAGAGCAGCAGACGGCCGCGGCTTTTATTAAATCAAAACGTGAAGGTGCGGATGTCGATATCACCGTATTGACCAGGAAAAGCATGTCCGAACTTGGCCGTTTTGCCGTCACTGAAAATGTGACAGAAGTCGGGGCTTTCAAAACGCCGACATTGCGCAATATTGAGAAGACGGCGCCTTACATGCACGACGGCAGCCTGGAGACACTCAAGGATGTGGTCAACTTCTACGATAAGGGTGGCCGCGAGAAGGATGAGGATCCGCTGTCCGGATTTCTCAGCGGCGGTATACGCCCGCTGGACTTGCGCGCGAGGGAAAAAGAGGACCTGGTTGAATTCATGAAAGCCTTAACCAGCCCGCAGCTCGACCAGTTCACGCAACGTTGAGGTAAACCGTTATGAGCAATTACAGTCGTCGTAACTTTTTGAAAACCGGCGGGGCATTACTGGCCGCCAGCAGTCTCCCGATCAGCATGGTCGAGATGGCTTTTGGCAAGGACAGCGAACAGAACTTTACCTTTGCCTATATCTCTGATTCCCATATTACCCAGATCAAGGGTAATGAGTTTGTGCGCAACTGGGATCGCGGTCTGATTCGCGCCGTGGCGGAAGCCAACCTGCTCGATCCACGCCCTGACTTCGTTTTCTACGGCGGGGATATTGCCCAGCTGGGAAAACCCGAGGAAATCGATCACGGCCTCGAGATTCTAGGTGCGCTGCGTGGTGATGTTCACTATGTCATGGGTGAGCATGACTACTATGTCGATCTTGGTGAGTACTGGCAAAAACAGCTGGGGCCGGATCACTACAGTTTTAATCACAAAGGTGTGCACTTTGTTGTGTTGAACAGCATTCTCACCCACGAAGAATGGATGCACAGGAAATGGGATTCCGGCATGGACCGGATGAAGCAGATGGCACGCCTGGATAACCCCGACGGCCAGCCATTCATGGTGGGTGACAAGCAACGTTCATGGCTAAAAGCCGACCTGGACAAGGTCAGCAAGGATACGCCGGTGGTGGTGTTTTCGCATTCACCCCTGCAGAAGATCTATAAGGGGTGGAATTTCTGGACCGACGATGCCGAGCAGGTACAGGCGCTGCTCAAGCCCTTTGACAAGGTCACGGTGCTGTACGGTCATGTGCACCAGATACAGACCAACCAGATCGGCAACATCAGTTTCCATGCCGCGATGGCAACTGCCTGGCCCTGGCCCTATCCATCAACCTACACACAGCAGACGAGCTATTTGCCCAGGCTGACGGTTGACATGAATCGTGCGGACCCTTTCTTCGAGCGTGATGCTACTGGCTGGCAGTTTATCAATCTGCATAGTGGCAATGTGGATGTTCACTATACGCTGCCGGATAACGAGGCTCGCGTGGTTGCGTTTGATGAAAAGCTTGGACACCCGGTCGACACAAAATACCAGGCGGTGGCCGATAGAACTTCACCGCAGAAACACTACTGATTGGAGGGTGCAGATTATGGATAGCAGAACAATGCGTTATGTTGCCGCTGGTGTGATTTTTCTGGCGTCAGGCCAGATGCTGGTACCTGCGCAGGCAGATGAATTTGACCAGGCGGACCTTGATCGCTGGCAGCAGGAATATATGAGTGTGGTGGAGCAGGGTGAAAAGCTGTTTCATGGCGGGCTTGGTAACAGGAATACCGTTTCCTGTGATCAATGCCATCCAAACGGCGCGAATACCCATCCGGAAACCTACCCAAAATTCCAGCAGCAGATAGGGAGAGTGGTGGTGCTGGGTGAAATGATCAACTGGTGCATCATGAATCCGTTGGAAGGCGCAGCGCTGGCGCTCGATGATTCGTCAATGGTGGCCTTGCAGGCCTATATTCACCAGGAACGCCGTGGCCGTGAACTTGCCCCGGGAAAACACTGAGGCAAACTTTCTCGACGACCTTGCGGCGTATTCAGGAGATGCAAGGTCGTTTCGAGCTGTTGCTGCACCTGGACCAATAGTTATTTAGTGTTTTCTGTAGCTAACCCGCAACACCAGGCTGGTGACATGCGGGCATAGAATCAGTATAGATCATGGTTTTCCTTGGCCCTGTTTTGATGGGTCATGAGTGAGCAGGGATTCGAATAGGCCAAAGGTTTATTCCTGTGACAATATGCCGCATCCCAAACACAGTGCGTTCCACTTATCCTTTCCCCCCCCGTAGCCAGGTAACCGGCAGTAATAATACGGCCACGTTAACCCTGAATAATAAAGGAACCACTATAATGCATGCTCCATTTCACCATCGGCAGGTGCTCCTTGCCATGCTGATCACTACCTTTGTTCATGTCGCTGTTGCTGAAGATGCGCAGCTTCCTACCATCAGCGTCACTGCACCGCCGTTGGTTGATAGCCAAACTCTGAATGCTTCGACTGTTGATAAGGAAGAACTGAGATCCATGGCGCCTGCTACCAGCGATACAGCCAGTCTGCTGAGAAATGTCCCGGGACTCAGTCTGCAGGGTGCGGGTGGTGTTTCCAGTATGCCGATCATTCGCGGCCTCGCTGATGACCGCCTGCGTATCAAGGTTGATGGCATGGACTTGATCTCGGCCTGCGCTAACCACATGAATCCACCGCTTTCCTATATCGACCCAACGAACGTCAGCAGCGCGGTGGTCTTTGCCGGGATCACACCGGTCAGCATTGGTGGTGATAGCATCGGTGGCACGATTCTGGTTGATTCTGCTGCTCCGGAATTTGCTGAAGCCGGTGAAGGTTTGCTAACCAGGGGTGAAATCGGCGGGTTCTATCGCAGCAATGGGGATGCGCGCGGTGGAAACGTCGCAGCGACCGTTGCCGGAGAAAAGCTGAGTCTGAGCTATCAAGGCTCAACTACCAAGGCAAACAATTACGATGCCGGAGACGATTTCAAGCCGAAGGGAAAGGCTGCAGCAGGCCGGGGATCGTTGGATGGTGATGAGGTCGGCTCCAGTCAGTATAAATCGACCAATCAGTCGGTGGCCCTGGGGCTGCTTCATGAAAACCATCTATTCGATTTGAAGTATAGCGAGCAGGATATTCCCTATCAGGGGTGGCCTAACCAGCGCATGGATATGACCGACAATGACAGTTCGCAGGTCAATCTTGGCTACAAGGGACAATACGACTGGGGCGGCCTGGACGCACGTGTCTACAATGAGCATACCCGGCACAAGATGCAGTTTGATGATGACAAGCTTTTCTGGTACGGCTCCAATTCAGGAGCACCGTACGTTGATGGGGAGCCTTGCACACCCAGCCCCGGTAAAGAGGGCTGTGCGGCAGGTATGCCCATGGACACAAGAGGGAATAATGTCGGCGTAACCGTCAAGGCAGATATCCCGCTGTCGCAACGTGACCTGCTCAGGGTTGGCGTCGAACTGCAAAACTATGACCTGGACGACTGGTGGAAGCCGTCCGGCAAAGGGATGTGGCCGGATACATTCAGGAATATCAATGATGGTGAACGTGACCGCGTGGCTCTCTTCAGTGAATGGGAGGCGGAGTGGAATCGGGAATGGCTAACCCAGTTAGGTGTTCGCGGTGAACGGGTGGATATGGATACCGGCAAGGTACAGGGCTACAACGCTATGTATGTGGCAGAAGCTGATGCCTTCAATGCCGCCGATCGCGATGAGACAGACAACAATATCGACCTGACTGCCCTGGCGCGCTTCACACCGAATGCCATGAACACCATCGAGTTCGGTTATGCCAGGAAAACCCGCTCACCCAATATTTACGAGCGTTATGCCTGGTCAACCGGTGGCATGGCCATGCGCATGGTTAACTGGGCTGGAGATGGCAATGGCTATGTTGGTAATCTTGACCTGGACCCGGAGGTTGCCCACACCGTCAGCGCAACCCTGGACTGGCACGATGCCAGACAGGCAAAGTGGGGGCTCCAGCTGACGCCCTACTATACTTACATCGACGACTATATTGATACCAAGCGCTGTAGCACGGCCAACTGTCTCAAATCGAACACGGAAAACCTTACTTCAAAGGACTCCTTTGTCTATCTTCGCTTCGTCAATCAGTCTGCCCGTATGTACGGTATTGACGTCTCGGGCTATGTCCCTCTGGCAGAAAATACTCCGTACGGCAGCTTTACTGCGACCGGGATACTGAATTACGTCCGTGGTGAGAACGATGACACAGACGACGATCTTTATAATATCAAGCCGCTGAATGCAAAACTGGCAGTTGTGCATCGTTTGAACAGCTGGACCAGTACCCTTGAGCTTGAACTGGTCGATGAAAAAACAAAAGTTTCACAGGTCAGGAATGAGCTTGAGACAAGTGGCTACGGCCTGGTTCACCTGCGTAGCAGCTATGAATGGAAACAGGTACGCTTCGACATTGGTGTGGATAATCTCTTCGATAAATTCTATGACGACCCGCTGGGCGGCGCTTATCTCGGTCAGGGAAAGACCATGTCAGGAACCGGCGTTCCCTGGGGGGTTGCGGTTCCAGGTATGGGGCGTTCAGTCTATGCCGGGTTGAGCTACATGTTCTAGGAGCCTGTCGTACTTAGGCAATCGTAGCGAGCATGATGGGAGAGCGAGAACAAATGGTCACGATTTTGAGGTGCATAGTGGGCCTATGTAACGATAAAACGTGGACATTTGGGCCGCTCTTATAAAATATAAAAATGGATTTGCCCACATAAACCACCCGGTTAGAACCATAGCGGGTGCGATTACAACTCTCATTTATATTCGCATCGGTGATTTTCCGAAGGAATCTATTACTGGCTCAATAATGTCATTTGTGTGCGGGCGCTTGTGTTGACGTGTCGGGAAATCAGGCTGAATCTGGTGCTTGACCTTTAACTGCAAGGAATTTTGATTGAACTGCCTGCATGGAACGTGTCCTTTGATGAAGCCAGATGTGCCTGTAAGTGGCTGTCATCGATAATGGATGTCTTTAGTCTGCTCCTTTTCGGATCATTATAAAAAAAAGCGATAGGCCGTAGCCGGACATGGGTTGCCGTCCTCCAGACACAGAAAATCTCGCTGAGGCGGTCTCCCTAATCGGCCAATACACGATACTCAATATCAATCCAAACGCCTTGGATAGGAATAACGCGCAGTAAATAACAGTAGATTACTTACAAGTGAATCACTGCGCATCGACCAGGCTATGTGTGAAAACCCGATGTTATTGAGAAGTTCCCCCATGAGAAGCAATCATTTTCTATGCGCGGGCTAGATCCATATTCTTCTGGCGCATCTTTTTTATGGTTCGGTATTTGCAGGCGAAATGCGAAGAATATACGAATATTATTTCAATTTGTCTGTTGCTAAACTGACACTGCAGGGGCCGATATTTTTCGTAATTAAGAGCGTAGCGATTCATGACGGACCATGCGCTACGGTCAGCGGTTTGGGTTTGAACCCGTCATCAGGTTACAGGGACGTAAAATGTTCATCCATATTGATGGGGATAATCGGAGGCGTTATGAAACGATTTAAGAACATTCTTCTGGTTTGCAAGTTTGATGCGAAGCAACGCATGGCGGTGGAGCGTGCCGTATCGCTGGCCACGCAAAATGAGGCGCACCTGACGGTGTTAACCGTGGTTAAGGAACTGCCGGCGGATACACGTATGGCAATCATTGCCATGTCGCCCCAGGAACTTATTGAACTGGTGATCAATGATCGTCGGGAAAAGGTCGATGCACTTGCCGCCGACATTGGACAGCAAGGGGTTGATGTAAGCTCGCAGGTGGTGACCGGCCCGCCGTTCCTGGAGATTATCCGTCAGGTACTGCGTGACAAGCATGACTTGGTGATTCTGGCAGCGGAAGGGAAGGGCGGCCTCAAGGAACGGTTGTTCGGTAGTACTTCCATGCATCTGATGCGCAAATGTCCCTGCCCGGTCTGGGTGGTGAAGCCCGCAAAACGTGCAAAATACAAGCGGATTCTGGCCGCTGTCGACACGACAAGCGATTTTCCTGATAGTGCGCGGGACTCACTCAATCCGTTGATTATGCAACTGGCCAGTTCCCTGGCGCGGATGGATGGCAGCGAATTGCATCTGGTGCAGGTCTGGTCGGTGTTTGCGGAAGACTATCTGGAAGCGCGCGCCCAGCTCGGGAAAAGTGCCATACAGAATCTGCGTAAAGACACTAAACAACAATACACAAGCAAGCTGGACAGCATGCTGGCCGGTATTGATCTGAAGGGGATTGTCACCCACAGGCATCTGTTGAGAAATGATGATGCGCCCAGGACCATCGTAAAACTGGCGAGAAACAACAAAATCGATCTGCTGGTGATGGGTACGGTTTGCCGTGCTGGCCTGGTCGGATTTTTTATCGGCAACACGGCGGAAAAGGTGCTGAACGCGGTGAATTGCTCTGTGCTGACAGTCAAACCGGAAGGCTTTGTCACACCTGTTACGTTGAAAGATTCGTGATCGTAATATGCGTCGGTTACTGGCTAATTCTGAAAGGGCGGGGGTTTCAATTGGCCAAAAAGTTTGATTGACGAACCGGCGGCTCATCAGATTAGATAGGGAAATCCCACACAGGACCAACCCGATAAGGAATGCGTTATGCAAAACCTGCTGGAAAAACACTGGCATCATCTGCCTCAGGAAGAGGTGCTGGACCTGCTCGATACGGATCTGGACAAAGGGCTGGACCGGCTCGAGGTGGAAGATCGTCAGCAAAACTTCGGCCCCAATGCACTGACCCGGCGCAAAGGACAGGGGCCGCTGCTGCGATTCCTGTTGCAGTTCAACCAGGCACTGGTCTACATCCTGCTCGTGGCGGTGATCATCAAGCTGTTCCTGGGTGCATGGGTGGATGCCGGGGTCATCTTTGGTGTGGTGTTGCTCAATTCGATCATCGGTTTTGTGCAGGAGGGCAAGGCATTGGGCGCACTGGAAGCGCTCTCCCGCGCGCTGACTACTGAGACCACAGTACTGCGCGCCGGGGAGAAGCAGCGCATTGATGCCAAAGAGCTGGTGCCGGGGGATGTCGTATTGCTCGCCTCCGGCGACAAGGTGCCGGCAGATCTGCGTTTATTGCAGAGTCGCAGTCTGCAGATCGATGAGTCTGCCCTGACTGGCGAGTCGCTGCCGGTGGAGAAGCGCTCCGGAGTACTGGGTCACGATACGACTCTGGCTGACCGGGCCAACATGGCCTATTCGTCCACTCTGGTAACCTACGGCACCGGCGTCGGTGTGATCACCGATACGGGTGATAATACCGAGATTGGCCGTATCTCCGAACTCATCGCCAGTGCCGAGGTGCTGGCTACGCCATTGACCCGCAAGATCGCCCGCTTCAGTCACCTGTTGCTGTACGCCATTTTGGGTCTGGCGACGATGACTTTCCTGGTGGGTTTGTGGCATGGCGACAGCTGGATCAACCTGTTTATGGCGGCGGTGGCCTTGTCCGTGGCAATGATCCCGGAAGGGCTCCCCGCGGTGTTGACCATTACGCTGGCCATCGGTGTGGCGCGCATGGCAAAACGCAATGCCATCATCCGCCGCCTGCCGGCGGTGGAAACCCTCGGTAGCACCACCGTCATCTGCTCGGACAAGACTGGCACCCTGACCCGCAATGAAATGACGGTGCAACTGATGTGGGCGGGTGGAGAAAACTTTGCGGTGAGTGGTATCGGCTATGCACCGGAAGGTGAGGTGCAACAAGACGGCAAGACGGTGGATAGCTACAAAAATATCGCTCTGGCCGAACTGCTGCGCGCCGGTCTGCTATGTAATGATTCCGTCCTGAAACAGGATGAAGAGGGCTGGAAGATCGAGGGTGATCCCACGGAAGGGGCGCTGCTGGTGACGGCACGCAAGGCGGGACTGGATGATAAACTGGCACAGGCGTCTTATCCACGGCTGGATGCCATCCCCTTCGAGTCTCAGCACCAGTATATGGCGACCCTGCACGGGGGCGACAGTCCTGTGGTCTACCTGAAGGGCTCGGTCGAGAGCCTGCGGGCGCGCTGCGATGCCATTCTGGACGCTGACGGAGAAAACAAGCCACTGGATAGTAATGTGGTGCATGCGCAGGTAGCGGTGATGGCCAGCCAGGGCCAGCGAGTGCTGGCCTTCGCGCGTCTGGCGGTCCCGCCGGAGTCCACTGCTATCGATCATGATGATGTCGCCCAGGGACTGATATTTCTTGGTTTGCAGGGCATGATCGATCCACCACGGGAAGAGGCCATACAGGCGGTGCGTGCCTGCCAGGCCGCCGGCATCCGGGTCAAGATGATCACCGGCGATCACGCCATCACCGCCGCTGCCATTGCCGGAGAGATCGGTCTGGATGATACCCTGGCCGCCGGCGAAATCCCGCTGGTGTTGAGCGGCCGTGAGCTGGAGGCGATGTCCGATGCCGAACTGATCCAGGCGGCTACCGGCACCGCCGTGTTCGCACGGGTCACACCGGAACAGAAACTGCGGCTGGTGGAAGCCTTGCAAGCCCACGGCGAGGTGGCGGCCATGACGGGTGACGGGGTCAACGATGCCCCGGCGTTGCGCCGTGCCGACATCGGGATAGCCATGGGTATCACCGGTACCGAGGTGTCGAAAGAGGCGGCCGACATGGTGCTCACCGACGACAATTTCGCCACTATCGAAGCCGCGGTGGAAGAGGGGCGTGGGGTGTTCGACAACCTGATCAAGTTTCTCACCTGGATCCTGCCTACCAACGCCGGTCAGGGGCTGGTGATTATCGCGGCGGTGATGGCGTCCCAGCCCCTGCCGGTGCTGCCGGTGCAGGCGCTGTGGATCAATATGACCACTGCCGTGCTGCTCGGTCTCGCACTGGCCTTCGAGCCGCGTGAGCCGGGCATTATGCGCCGCCCGCCACGCACGCCGGACGCCGCGATCCTCAGCGGCGAGCTGATCTTCCGCATCATTCTGGTCGGACTGTTATTACTGGCGGGGGCTTTCGGCCTGTTCGAGTGGGCCTTGTATCAGGGTGCCAGTGAGGCCGAAGCCCGCACCATCGCCGTCAATGTGTTCGCGGTGGGCCAGTCCTTCTACCTGCTGAACTGCCGCTCGCTGCGCTTTTCCATGTTCCGCCTGGGACTGTTCAGCAACCCGTGGGTCTGGGGTGGCATCGCTGCCATGACCGTGGCGCAACTGCTGTTTACCTACGTTCCTCTGATGAACCGGCTGTTCCATAGTGCACCCATCGGCCTGATGGACTGGGCGCATATCCTGGCGGTTGGCCTGGTGATCTATCTGGTCATAGGCGCGGAGAAAACGCTCCGGCAGCGCCGGGAAACGGGAAGCAGTGGAATATGAAATGGTCCTGGAAACTGACCTGCATCTTGAATATTTGAAAAATTTGCCACTACCTTCTCTGTTAGTTTGAAGTGGGAAGGGAAAAGGCTGTGAAGACAGGAGGGCGACATGCAAAGGTTTAAAAACATTCTTCTGGTATTGGATCCTGAAAGTCAGGAAACGGCCGCCTTTGATAAGGCCGTGTCGTTGGCCAGACAGAATGATGCGCGGTTGACACTGTTTTCGGTGGTGTATAAGCATCCCGATCTGCACCGCTATCCGGACTCGGTCGGGGAGACTTTGTTGACACCTTTTGTTTCTGAGCGACGGCAATGGTTACAGGGTTTTATGCCGACCTTGCAGGAACAGGATATCGACGGTGAGGTCGTGGTGGTGACAGGTATTTCATTCCTGGAGATCATCCACGAGGTACTGCGTGAACATCACGATCTGGTGATCACAACGGCAGAGGAGAAGAAAGGCATTCGTGCACGTGTGTTTGGAGCCACCTCCATGCACCTGATGCGAAAATGCCCCTGTCCCGTGTGGGTAGTCAAGCGGGCGCAGACACGGCCTTATGCCCGTATCCTGGCGGCGGTCGACACATCGGCCTGTGACCCGAAACAGGATTCGCTCAATTCGCTAATCCTGCAGCTGGCCAGCAGCATGGCGCGCAAGGAATCGGGAGAGTTGCACATCATTCATGTGTGGCATTTGTTCGATGAACATTATGTCCGTAACGGCGGTATGACTGAGAAGGACGTTCAGGAAGCAAAGGCACAAGAGAAGCTGCAGTATAAACAGCGCTTCGATACCCTGATGAGCCAGGTTGATGTCACCGATCTGAAACTCCACCTGCACCTGATCGAAGGCGATCCCGATGAGCGTATACCGGAACTGGTGATGGAGCAGGGTATCGACTTGCTGGTCATGGGTACGCTCTGTCGCACGGGAATAGCCGGTTTTCTGATCGGCAACACAGCGGAAGAGGTGCTCAATCAGGTAGACTGCTCCGTGTTGACGCTCAAGCCGGAAGGTTTCGTTACACCGGTTACCCTCGAATAACCGGATGACCGGTTTTTTCCGATCTACGCATCTCCGGCGAGCATCGTGTCAAGCACCCGGTGGTCTCTACAGTATTGGCGACGGCCCGTGAGTCGTTGTTTGCCGATGAATAATCTCTCCAAAAGGCATGAGAGCTAAACGATGCATGCCCACGATTTTTTCCTGAACCTGCTGATTATCCTGCTGACGGCACGCGTGTTCGCCGAGCTGGCGACCCGGCTCAAGTCACCTGCGGTGATCGGTGAGTTGTTCGCCGGTGTGGTACTGGGACCCAGCCTGCTGGGCTGGATCGAGCCAACAGAGGCGATCCGTCTGATGGCAGGGATCGGCATTATCCTGCTGCTGTTTGAGGTGGGGCTGGAGACAGATGTCAGGCGTCTGGTACGCACCGGCCTGGAATCCGTCGTGGTGGCGTTGGCGGGTTTTATATTGCCACTGCTGCTTGGTTTTGGTTTGGCCTACTGGCTGTTCGAGCTGTCACTGCTGGTCTCGCTGTTTATCGGCGGTACGCTGACGGCAACCAGTATTGGTATCACCGTGCGGGTACTCGGTGATCTCAAACGTCAGCATTCGAAAGAGGGACAGATTGTTCTGGGTGCGGCGGTGCTGGACGATGTGATGGGGGTGGTGCTGCTGGCGCTGCTCTATGAGTTCTCCATCGGTGGCGGCGTGAGTCTGGTGAATACCGGCAAGGTACTGATTTTCGTGGCGGCGTTTTTTGTGCTGGCACCGGCAGCCGCCAAATTGATGTCCGTGGTCATCAAGCGCTTCGATGCAAGCAGCGAAATCCCCGGGCTGATCCCTACGACCATTGTCTCTTTGGTGTTGTTTTTCGCCTGGCTGGCGCATGCCATCGGCGCACCGGAACTGCTGGGCGGCTTTGCTGCCGGACTGGCGCTGTCACGGCGTTTCTTCCTGCCCCTGGGTGTCGCGCTGCATGCCGACGAGGCCTTCGCGGGACGTATCGAAACCCAGATGAAACCCATTGTGCAACTGTTCACACCGATCTTTTTTGTCATGGTGGGGCTGTCGCTGAACCTGCGCGAGATCGACTGGGGTTCAGCCTTTATCTGGATCTTCTCTTTGTCGCTGTTGGTCGCCGCTGTTGCTGGAAAAGTCTTTGGGGCCTTGCTGTTGAAAGAGAACTGGCCGACCCGCTGGATGATAGGCACGGCGATGATTCCGCGCGGAGAGGTGGGATTAATCTTTGCTGAACTGGGGCGGGAGAGCGAGATTTTCAGCAACGAGATCTACGCCGGTATGGTCATTGTCATCGCCCTGACCACGTTGCTACCGCCCTTTATTATGAAGTGGTATTACGGGCGCTGTGGAGCGCAGATGGCCTAGTCATGTCCCCCGTATTTAGCGATGTTTTTACTGAAATGGCGGTGCTGCTGTTGATGGCTGCTGTTATCGGCGCCATCGGTGTGCGCTTGCGACAGCCGCTTATCGTCGCCTTCATCGCGGTCGGTATCCTGGTGGGGCCGTCGGTACTCGGTTGGGTATCCGCGGACGACCAGGTCGATCTGCTGGCCAAACTGGGTATCGCACTGCTGTTGTTCGTGGTGGGGCTCAAACTGGACCTGCACATCATCCGCACCATGGGTCCGGTGGCACTGGCCACCGGGCTGGGGCAGGTCATCTTCACCTCCGTGGTTGGCTACTTTATCGCTATCGCCCTGGGGATGCCCCCGGTGACCGCCATCTACGTGGCGGTGGCGTTGACCTTCTCCAGCACCATCATCATTGTCAAACTGCTGTCCGACAAACGCGAGGTGGATACGCTTCATGGGCGCATCGCCATCGGTTTCCTCATCGTCCAGGATATCGTGGTGGTGCTGGTGATGATTGGTCTGACCGCACTGGCCCAGGCCGGCGATGCTGCCGGTCTGGGCCGGGAGGCGATCGAGGTATTGGTCAAGGGCGGCCTGTTCATTGTCGCTATCGGCTTGTTGATGCGCTATGTGTTGACGCCACTGCTGCACCAATTGGCAAAATCGCCTGAGTTACTGGTGCTGTTCGCCATTGCCTGGGCGGTGGCCCTGGGTGCGGTGGGCGCGCATCTGGGTTTCAGCAAAGAGGTAGGCGCCTTTCTCGCCGGGGTATCGTTGGCGTCCACGCCCTACCGCGAGGCCATCGGCTCGCGGCTGGTTAGTCTGCGGGATTTTCTGCTGCTGTTTTTCTTCATCGATTTGGGCGCCGGGCTGGAACTGGCGGTGCTTGGCGCGCAGGTAGTGCCGGCCATTCTGCTGTCGCTGTTTGTACTCATCGGCAACCCGTTAATTGTGATGATCATCCTGGGTGCCATGGGTTACCGCAAGCGTACCGGGTTTCTTGCTGGTCTGGCGGTGGCCCAGATTAGCGAATTCTCCCTGATCCTGGGAGCGTTAGGCCTGAGCCTGGGTCATATCGACGTCGACACCATGGGCCTCATCACCCTGGTGGGGTTGATCACCATCAGCGCCTCCACCTACATGATCCTGTACTCCCACCCCCTCTACGAGAAGATGTCCCCCTGGCTGGGAGTGTTCGAGCGTAAACGGGCGAACAGGGAGGAGGCTCGGGGTCTGATTGAAGATGAGAGCGGAGTCGATGTCATCCTGTTTGGTATAGGGCGATTCGGCTCCGGGATAGCACGGGAGCTGCGGCAACGTGGCCACCGGGTGCTCGGTGTGGATTTCGATCCCGATCTGGTACGTCGGTATGAAGGGGACGGTTATACGGTACGTTACGGCGATGCTGAAGACCCGGAGTTTCTCGCCAGTTTACCGCTTGGGCAGGTGCGTTGGATTTTGAGCAGCGTGCGTGAGATGCCGGTTAATCTTGCACTGCTACATGGCCTGCGCGATCAAGGTTACAGTGGACGGGTGGCGGTTACCGCCCATTCTTTCCAAAATGCTGAGCAGTTAACAAACTCAGGCGCTGATCATGTGCTGATGCCCTATGCTGACGCGGCAGCAGAAGCCGTTGACAAGCTGTTTGGACAGGTTAAATAAACTGCGTCTGGATCAATCACCGTTGATGCCGGGGTAGTCGAAGGGCCTTGTGACAGTACCTGCCATCTCTCATGACCATCTCGGTCGCGTATTTTATGGCCGTCTGCAAACTGCCAGTGTCGGCCTTTCCTGTGCCGGCCAGGTCCAGTGCGGTGCCATGATCGACCGAGGTGCGAATAATCGGTAACCCCAGGGTGATGTTGACGGCACGTCCAAAGCCGCTGTGCTTGAGTACCGGCAGGCCCTGGTCATGATACATGGCCAGAATGGCATCACTGGCGGCCATATAGTCGGTATTGAACACGGTGTCTGCCGGCAATGGACCATCCAGGTCGATGCCTTCAGCACGCAGGCCTTGCAGTGCCGGAATAATGATCTCGATTTCCTCGCGGCCAAGATGACCGCCTTCGCCGGCATGCGGGTTGAGTCCGCATACTTTTATGTGCGGTTGCGCCATCCCGAAGCGTTGCTGTAACCCCGCATGCAGGATCCGAATTATCCGTTGCAGGCGGTCAGCAGTGATCCATGTACTGACTTCCTGCAGCGGCACGTGAGTGGTAACCAGTGCAACCCGCAGCTCATCAGTTGCAAGCAGCATGACAACCGTATCGGTGCCGGTTGCCTGTGCCAGGTATTCAGTATGACCGCTGAAGGCAATGCCGGCGTCATTGATGATGCCCTTGTGTACCGGGCCGGTGACCAGGGCATCAAAGGTGCCGGACTGGCAGCCTGCAATGGCATGGTCGAGTGTCTCGAGTACATAGTGCGCATTGCGTTTGTCCAGTATCCCGCATTGTGCCGGTGCCCCGGAGGCAACCGGCAGGATGCATACTTCACCGGCTGCAGATGCACGTGGTGAGGCATCCGGGTCAAACATGCGTGGCTGGAAGGACAGCCCGAGCGCTGCGGCACGCTGTTGTAATAACTCCGGGTCACATATAACGACAAGTTCAACAGCCTGGGGCTGTTGCGCCAGTAACAGGCACAGATCCGGGCCAATACCGGCTGGTTCGCCGGGTGTCAGTGCGATACGCAGTGCTTTGCTGGTCACGGTCTGAAGCCTGTCGGAAAGCAGGCGGTTAACTCGGGACTCTGATGGTTTTTGTGCGCAGGTGAAGGCCGGTAGTGTTCACAGCTCCTCGATCCTGTTTTCAACATAGGATTCATCGCGCAGGCGGCGTAGCCAGAGGAATAATTCCTCATCATATTTCCGGGTACGGATCAGGTTTTTTACCTTTGAACGTTCGTAATCTTCCGTGCTGTCATGTGAACGGCGTTCCTGTACCTGTACCAGATGCCAGCCAAACTGGGTTTTGACCGGCGTGCTGATCTCGCCAGGTGCAAGGCCCTCCAGTGCTTCTTCAAATGCAGGTACAGTGTCGCCCTTGTTCAGCCAGCCGAGGCTGCCGCCCTTGGCGGCCGACAGGGTATCCTGTGAATTCGCGCGTGCCAGGGTTGCAAAGTCCTCACCGCCACGCAGGCGTATTTCAAGTTGCTGAATGCGGACCTGGACATCTTCATCCGTATTGACGGTATCCGGTTTGAGCAGAATATGCCGGGCCCGTGTTTGTTCAACCATGTGGCGCTCATCCCCGCGCTTGTCCTGCATTTTTATGATGTGGAAGCCGCCGGCGCTACGAATCAGGTCTGACACATCACCAACCTGCATGGTTTTTACAGAGTCAAGGAACAGGCTGGGTATTTGTCCGAGGCTGCGCCAGCCGATATCACCCCCCTCCAGTGCTGTTTGTCCGTCAGACTCGGCAATGGCGATTTCAGCGAAGTTCTTGCCGCTACGCAAGCGCTCGAGAATATCGTCGGCATGCTGTTCGGCTGTCCGTGTTTCCTCGGGGGTGGCCGCCTCGGGAATGGCGACCAGGATGTGTGACAGGTGATACTCGATATCACTTTGACCACTTGCTTTCAGGGTTGCGAGGAGATTGTCGACTTCCTGGTCGCTGACCTTGATGCGACTGGCAACCATTTGTCTGCGTACCTGGCTGATAATCAGCTGTTTGCGCAGATCTTCACGGAATTTCGAGTAGCTGTATCCATCACGTCCGAGTATATCCCTGAATTCCGTTACGGAAACACCATTCTCCCTGGCAAGATCCTGTATCTCGCTGTTCAGCATGCTGTCATTGATCGTAATACCGTTGTCACTGGCGATCTGCAATTGCAGGGAATCGACCACCAGTCTTTCCAGAACCTGTTTAACCAGTGCTGCATGTTCCGGTATCGGTGTACCTTTCTCATTCAGCTGTTTGACAATCTGGTTCATGGAGTCTTCCAGTTCACTTGACAGGATGACGTCATTATTGGCGATGGCGACGATACGGTTCAGCGGGTATTGCGGATGTTGTTGGACTGAACGTGGCGCCGGATCCGGCGTCAGATCAGGCACAAAATCCGGTGCCACGACGAATTCAGGCTGATTGCTTCTGTAACCGGAAGGGTCCAGGGTTATTTCAGGTGCTTCTTCTTCCGCCCCCGCAATCGATACGAGAAACAGTACGGGAAGACAGCACAGGCTGGGAAAATACTTCATGTTTGCTTAACTCTTTAAAACAGGTCAGTCGCTTGCGTCGTAGTCAAGGATACCATGTTCCAGGGCGCTATCGACTTTCCTCCCCAGCTTGCCAAGACCTTTCAGTTCCAGCTGGAAGAACACGGCGTTGTTACGGCTGTCACTGTCATCATTAATAAAGCTGCGACCAACGATTTGTGCGCCCCAGCAGCAGCTCTCATAACCCAGGCCCCCCAGTGCCTCGATCGTTGTCTTGTCGTCCAGTGAGTAATACCAGCGTCCCACGAGGTGCCATGACTGGCTTAGTGGCCATAAAAATGAGATATCTGCCTGCTCCTGAATACCCTCGCGATAACGATAGGCCAGGTTGACCAGCTTCCGGGGGCCAGCCCGGTACTGCAGGTGCTGATCGCTGCGTGCCGTTTGTGAATCGTGCGGGTTCCATTGTAACTCTGATTTTGCCAGCCAGTTCCGTGCCAGGTTCAGCGTGATTTCACCAATGATATTGGAGCTTTCATCGGTTTCTACCGGTTCGCCGGGCAGAGTGACCTCCCGGTCCCTGAAATAGAGCAATGAGCCAATACTGGCGCTGAAGCGTTGCACGCCGTTGTCAGGATTCAGGAAACGGGTGGTCAGTGCCAGTGCCAGCTGGTTGGCATCGCCCATGCGATCCGGTCCGCTAAAACGATTCTCGCGGAACAGCGTCCAGAAATTGAAATCATAGTCCCCGGTATCAAACACTGGTATGTCGTCCTGGTTCTTGTCGGGTACGTACAGATAAAACAGGCGTGGTTCCAGTGTCTGGACGAAGTTGGTTTGTCCCCAGCGGCTGCTGCGTTCAAAAAAGGTGCCGGCATCGAGGCTGACTACGGGTGTAGTACGTGATGGATTGTCATCTTCACCGTCAGCAACATTGTCCAGGTTGTAAGTGGTGTGTCGCAGGCTGACTGCGGGGTCTACATACCAGGCGGTATTTTGCACCGGCAGGCTGAGGCGCGGTTGTACGTCGATACGGGTGCCTTTGATGAAGTCATCAACGGTGTGCGTAAAATAATTCGTCTCGGCATGGGTGCTGAATTTCAGTCCCAGCAGGCGTTGCTGTGGTGCGGCATCGAATACAATCTGGGGCAACTGCTTGTAGGGCCTGTCTTCCCGCGTCAGTGCCGGGTCAACCGTCTGGTAATCCTGCACCTTCAGCCCCAGGTCCCACCAGCTGCCGTGATAGGCAGCCTCGGCCGTTCTCTCCAGCGTCGATTGGCTGGATTTTACCAGGTTCGTCCCCAGGTCCTCGAAGTAGCTATCGTCCGACACATTGCTGGCAATGATGCGGGTTTCCACCCGTGGCAAGGGATTACCATGGTGTTCAATGGCAACCAGGCTGCGGTTTTCGTTATTAAAGCGGTCATCCGAGGGCAGGTACTCGGCGCTGAGGGTACCTTCATTGTGTGCATTCAGGTAACGAAACTCGCCACCCATCATCAGGCCGCGGTCGCTCATATAGCGCGGTTTAATAATCATGTCCTTGTCGGGGGCGATATTCCAGTAATACGGCATGCTGATATCCATACCGGTTTCTTCGGTTTGCCCAATCTTGGGAATCAGCAGGCCGGAGCGGCGGCGGTCATCAATCGGGAAGGAGATATAGGGCGTAAACAGGATGGGCATGCCCTTGAAGGCCAGTTTGGCATTGCGCGCGGTGCCGACCCCTTCTTCCCGGTCCAGGTCAACCTGTTTGGCGGAAAGCAGCCAGTCGTAGTTGTCGGGCGGGCAGGTGGTGTAGGACGCCTGCATCAGCTGTTGATTGTAGCGGCCGTCCATACTGAGGACATCGGCCGAGCCACGCCCATGTACATCGGTCAGTGCATAGGTAATGTTTTTCAGCCTGCCTTTTTCCTCATCAGGGTACAGGGTGGCATCTTCACCGTCGATGATCAGTCCCGGTGCGCTAAAGCGGATGTTGCCCTCGGCCGTGAGTGTGTTCTCGTCCTGTCGGTAGTTGATGTGCTCGGCTTCCAGTCGCTGCGGGCCGTAAAGGGCGATGGCATTGCCTTCAAGCGTGAAGACATTACCGTCACTGGCCTGGGCGCTGTCTGCCTGCAGGTCGATTACATCAGAACTGCCTGTTGACTTGTCTGTGGGTGTCTGCGGGGCGGGGGGGCACAGCGCCCAGCGATCTGTCTCCCGTTCTTCAGGCTGTGCCAGTTTTTCAGCCTGTGGTATCAGGTGTGCTGCTGCCGGTGTGGCAGCAGGAGCCACCGTTGCAGGCGGCTCCACAGGTGCTGCGCTATCCTGAGGTGCCTTGGTGGTCTCTGTTGTGGCAGCGGCGGGTATTGCCGTGACCGGTGCAGGCACCGCCGTGGCAGCAGGGACGGGTACAGATAGCGGGTCTGCAACGGTGTCTGTAACCCCGGGTACTGCTTCACTGTCAGCGGGTATCAGGGGTTCCGCTGGCGGTGTTCTGCCGGTGCACTCCGACAGGCCGTTTGGCAGTTTGTGGCACTGCCACGGGCCGGCTGCCTGTGGAGCTGTACATGCGACTGACAGCAGGGCGCATAGCGCCATTCGCACGGGCAAACGGATGCTCATGTCAGTGAAGACCGGCAGACGCACAGGATGCGTAGAGAAATCTGATGTTTAGTCGTCATGAGCAACAGTGTTGCCCGGTTCCGGTCTGCGGATCGGCT
>DMKK01000216.1 GCA_003454335.1 Gammaproteobacteria bacterium
GGCTGGATCATGTCGGAATCCAGGCAAACAGTGACGCGGAGCTGGCTGTAATCCAGTCACGCCTTGAGCAGGCCGGCATTAGCGGCGCAGAACAGCGCGATGCAGCCTGCTGCTATGCACGTTCCAACAAGTACTGGACGCAGGACCCGCAGGGTATCGCCTGGGAAACCTTCCATTCACTGGACACGATGCCTACCTTCAATAATGGCGATGAAGAGCCTGCAGCCAGCGGTTGCTGTGTGCCGGAAATTCCCACGTCAGGGTGCTGCTAGACCAGTGGCCTGAAAGCATGTACAGCGCTGCGCGCTCAACAGATATATTTACCGGAACCCTCTCAATGAACATATTGTTTCTCTGCACTGGTAACTCCTGTCGCTCACAAATCGCCGAGGGCTGGGCACGTCAACTGGGTAATGAAGACATTACCGTCCAGTCTGCCGGCATCGAGGCACATGGCAAAAATCCACGCGCCATTGCCATCATGCAGGAAGCCGGCATTGACATATCACAGCAGGAATCCACACGGGTGACCGAGGCAATGCTGGATGCCGCCGATATCGTCGTCACGGTTTGCGGCCACGCTGATGAACACTGCCCCGTCCTGCCGCCGGGTAAACACAAGATCCACTGGCCGCTGGAAGATCCCGCCAGGGCAAGCGGCAGCGAGGCCGAAATCACGCCCGTGTTTCGTGCCAGCCGCGATGACATCAGGCAACGTGTTCAGGCACTGCTGAGCAACCTGCCTGAAACCAGCGGGTTTTCATCATGAATCTGTTTGAACGCTACCTGAGTATCTGGGTATTCCTGTGCATCATTGTCGGGATCGCCCTGGGTCACTGGTTTCCGGGTGTATTCCAGTCCCTGGGTGCACTTGAGGTGGCGAAGGTCAACCTGCCAGTCGCCGTACTGGTGTGGCTGATGATCCTGCCGATGTTGCTGAAGATCGACTTCCATGCCCTGCACGAAGTCAGGAAGCACACCCGCGGCATTGGTATCACCCTGTTCATCAACTGGGCAGTGAAACCCTTTTCCATGGCGCTGCTTGGCTGGCTGTTTATCCGCATCCTGTTTGCCGACTGGCTGCCCGCAGACCAGATTGACAGCTACTATGCCGGGCTGATTATTCTGGCTGCCGCACCCTGTACAGCCATGGTATTTGTATGGAGCAACCTGACCAATGGCCACCCCGGGTTTACCCTGACACAGGTCGCACTCAACGATGTCATTATGGTATTTGCCTTTGCACCCATCGTGGCGCTGCTGCTGGGTATTGCCTCCATCACGGTACCGTGGGACACGCTAGTACTATCCGTGGTGCTGTACATCGTGCTGCCGGTCATGGTTGCAACCCTGTGGCGCCGCTGGCTGTTGTCACAGGAACACGGAGTGGCACGGCTGGCAACGTTGTTGCTTGTGCTACAACCGCTATCGCTGCTGGCACTGCTATCTACCCTGATCCTGCTGTTCGGTTTCCAGGGCAAGCAGATTATCGAACAGCCGTTCATCATCCTGCTGCTGGCGGTACCGATCATTATCCAGGTCTACTTCAATTCCGGGCTGGCCTACCTGCTCAGCCGCCGTTTCGGTGTTGACCACAGAGTGGCAGCCCCGGCAGCACTCATCGGCGCCAGCAATTTCTTTGAACTGGCAGTGGCTACCGCCATCAGTCTCTACGGCCTGAATTCAGGTGCTGCCCTGGCAACCGTGGTCGGTGTACTGGTCGAGGTCCCGGTAATGCTATCCGTGGTACGCATTGTTAATGCAACACGCCCCTGGTACGATCGGGAAGAACGCTCAGCAGCGTGAATAACAATTTACTGTAGGATGCGCTGAGTAACTCGAAGCGCATCCTACGGCCATATCCCGGTATTTTTCAGAACCGATTACGGCTGCGGACGCTCAAAGGTCCATTGCCTGTCGTCCGACAGTTCCTTTGCAAAGCGGTAACCCTGCTGCCTGAATTTTTTAATCCCTGCCGGGCTTTCTATCCTGTTGCGGATAATATAATCCGCCATCATACCGCGCGCCCGTTTGGCGAAGATGGCAACCACCCGGGTTTTGCCGTTTTTGGTTTCCTTGAAATTGACATTCAGCAACCGCCCCTCCAGCAGCTTCGGTTTGACGGATTTGAAGTATTCATTGGAAGCCAGGTTAACCAGTACCGGCTCCTGCTGTTTTACCAGCGCCTTGTTCAGGCTGCCGGTTATGTCATCTCCCCAAAACTGATAGAGATTGTCACCACGCGGATTTTTCAGTTTCGTTTTCATCTCCAGGCGATAGGGCTGAATCAGGTCCAGCGGCCGCAGACAGCCATACAGTCCTGACAGGATGCGCAGATGGTCCTGTGCATAGTCAAAATCCTCTGCCGTGAAATGCTCGATATCGATACCACCGTAGACATCACCCTTGAAGGCAAACAGCGCCTGCCGGGCATTTTTTGTTGTAAAGGGAGTTTTGAACGACCGGTAGCGACCAACATTCAACTCGGCGATATTACTGCTGACATCCATGAGTTTCTGCAGGTCAGCTGCCGTTATTTTCCTGAGCTCCCGGATCAGCAGCTCGGAATCTTTAAGGTCTGCCGGTCGGGAATATTTCTTCGTCAGTCCGGGGGTCTCGAAATCCTGGCCCTTTGACGGGGATAAGGTAATGATCATGGTCGTTTTATCTATGCTTGCAGGAAGCGGTTATCATAAGAGGTGGCTATCAGGCAACGCAATCATTACCAGCCGCAAGACCTACGACTTGCGAAACGCTCCTGCGAGGAATTAGCCAGCTCTTTTTCTTTTACCTGACTCGCTGATATACAACATCACCACCGCGGCCACGACCAGCAGCAGCTGCACACCGGTCGACTGCATGTTGGGATAGATACCCAGTAATTCAACACTCGGTATATTGATCGGGTCCAGCGGAATCTGACCGGCTTCCTGCAAGGCAGCAATGCCCTTACCGGTGAAAATAAAGGCCAGTACAAACATAAAAATGCCGCTGACTGCAAAGAACTGGCGCAGCGGCAGGCGGGTACTGTAACGCAGGATCAGCCAGCCAAGTACAACCAGCAACCCGGCCGCCACCAGCAGTCCCGAGAAAATCATCTGCTGCCCCTCCGGCGAAGACTGCAGCCACAGCGCCTGGTAAAACAACACCACTTCAAACATCTCGCGATACACAGCGATGAACGACAGGCCCGCCAGCCCCCACAATGTACCGGTACCCAGATGCCGCTGCAGACTGGTCTCGATAAATGCCTGCCACTGTACGGCACTGGTCTTGCTGTGCATCCAGAAACCCACGGAAAACAGCACCACAGCAGCAAACAATGCAGCAAAACCCTCGGTAAGCTCTCGCTGGGCACCGCTGATATCAATAAACGTATTGGCAGCCACCCAGGTCGCGATACCCAGCACGAAGGCAGCGGCGATGCCGGCATAAATATAAACCAGGCCATCATGGCGTCCCGTCTTGATCAGAAAAGCCGCCAGTGCGGCCACCACTAATAATGCTTCAAGCCCTTCACGCAACAGGATCACCAGCGCGCTGACAAAGGCCGTCTTGCCGGACAGGGCTGTCGTATCAAGCCTGGTTACCGCTATTTTCAGCAGCCCCTCAATGTGTTGCACACCGGCCTCTGCAGTTACCACGGGCGCACCCTTGCGGAGCAGGTTGCGGTAGTCCGTCATGGCAGCTTCTACTTCCTTCCTCAGGTCGGGATCAACGGCATTGATGTTGCCCTCCATCAATTCGAAGCCTTCCAGATAGGCCTCAACGGCCAGCTCATAGGCCGCATCCGGGTCACCGGCCCGGTAGGCCGCCAGACTCTCTCCCAGCTTTATCCGGCTGAATTCGAGCAGCTGTGTACCGGACGAAGTACTGAAGAACATTTCCGGACGGGCACGCAGATACGCCATCACGGCAAGGCCATCCTCACCATGGGCGGCAGCAACTTCAGCCGGAGTGTGCGTGGCCACATAGTCCAGTTGTGTCAGCGGGTGCTCAGCTGCAAGCTGATCGAACTGCGCTGCACCCACAGCCTGTTCTTCCCGCGTGGTCGCCAGTTGTCCAACATAAAAAGCCAAAGACCAGCGCTGCGCCTCATCCAGACCGGGATAGGCCTGCATGGCTGTGCCTCCCAGGCCCTGGGTAATCGTATTGTAAAGGCCCAGCACCGTGCGGTCCTGGTAGCGCTCCCGCTCGGTAAAGTCGGTCGGTGGCGGCTCCATTGACGCAGCCTGGGGTCCATCGCCCTGGCCGTTCATGCCATGACAGCTGACACACTGCTGTGAGTAGAGTGCGCTGGCCGCTTGCAGATCAGGTACACGCCTGGGTGTAACCGTCACATCGAAACCACTGATAAAGGCCTGCCGCATGGCCGCAGCCAGCGCCTTTACTTCACCGGGTTGTGCACGGTTTTCAATGAGCCGGACAAGTTCTGCCGCCTGCGCAAGCAGTTGCCTGCTGGCATCCGAGGCTGGCAAGTCAGCCACCTGCGCAGCAATTGCGCTGGAGAAATCCTGCATCTCTCCGTATTCGCCGGGATTGATAATTTCTCCATCCAGCACGGCGACGGCATAGTCAACACCGACATAATCCGTTAACTGGATGAGCTGCTGAACATTGGCAGCATTTGCCAACCCTGGACAAACCGTCAGCAAAAGAAATGCAATAAATACCTTCATGGGACTGAAAATAATAGTGGACAATCGCCCTTAATGCAAATAGTTCTCATTAAACAAGCTGGCCCCATTTGCGGCCACGACGACAAAATCAAACTGATATGCTTTTATTATCAGTGTGTTATACGAATTCCGCTGACAAACATCCAGACAGCCTCCCCCACCAAACCCGCTTCCTTGCAACAGCCAGCACCACTTGATTAAAGAATCTCCAAGGGCATACCCTATAAAGACACATGGATAGACGACTGCAAAAACTACTGCTGGTACTCATCACCATCACGTTGGCAATCACGCCACTGCGTGGTGCCTGGGCCATCGCAGACAGCCCTGCAACCGACAGCGGCTCACACTGTGATCAAATGCAGGACACCGAATCCATGGCAGATATGCAACATGACAACCATGCCGGTTCTGCACCGGACAGCAAACAGGACTGTAACGGCAGCTGCTGTGATGATTCCTGCAGTACCTGCGTACATGGCAGCAGCGCCATCTCCAGTTACCATACCGTGACAGCGGGTGTCACCGACGCACCAATCAATACCATCTTCCCGGTTACCTTTACCGGACGCACCGTCACGCCACTGCTTAGACCACCCACTTCTCCCCTGGCTTAAACTGCTCACGCACATGTGCCATGCACTTGTGGCACGCTTGCTGCGTGATGACATCCTGTTTAATGGCTATGGAGAATTACCATGCTTTATTTCCGGAGAATGATCCGGCCTCTGTACAGCACTGCTGTCGCGCGGAAAATGCACCTCAAAATCCTGCCTGTAGCGTGCCTGCGGGTGCTGCTCGCACTATTGCTGCTGACACTGGCAACCGCTGCCCGTGCCGGGCTGGATATCAATGAGGTTGTCAGGCTGGCACTGGCAGATGATCCGACCATTGCGGCCAGCAAGGCACGTTCACAAGCCTTCAGCGACAACGCCATCGCTGACGGGCAATTACCCGATCCACAGTTAAATACCGGCATCTATAACCTGCCCACCGATAATTTTCATATCAATGAAGAGCCCTCCACACAATTGCGACTCGGAGTAAAACAGGCCTTCCCACGCGGCAAAACACTGCACTACCGGCAACGCCAGAGTGAATGGAAGGCGACAGCCGCCATGGCTACCGCCGAGCTTGGCGCCCGCCAGCTCATCCTTGAGGTGCGCAAGAACTTTCTGGAACTCTACTACCAGATCCGTGCCAGGGAAATTGTAGCGGAAACACGGACACTGTTTTCCCGGCTGGTCGACATCACCCAGGCACACTATGCGACCGGTCGCGTCAATCAGCAGGATGTACTGAATGCATCACTGGAACTGGCGCGCCTGGATGATCGCACCACCCGTATCCTCAATGCCGTCGACACCAACCGTGCAGCGTTGACGAAGTGGATTGGAGAGCCTGCATCCCTGCCGGTTAACAGCAGCTTCCCGGAACTGCCCCCGCCTCCATCGAGGGGACAAATCGAGAGCGAACTCCCCGGGCATCCGGCTATTCGCATCGAAACGGCAAGACTGGAAGCAGAAAACCAGTCCATTCGAATTGCCCGCGAACAATACAAACCGGGCTGGAGCGCCGGCCTGGAATACCGCAAGCGCTATGGCGAGGATCCGAACGGCGATGACCGTTCCGATATGATGGCCGCCATGCTCACCGTGGATATCCCGCTGTTCACGAAAAACCGCCAGGACAAACGCCTGTCTGCCAGCATCCAGCAGGCCTCGTCGGTACAGCTGACCCGTGATGACAAGCTGCGCGAACTGAAGCGGCAGCTGGATACGGACTATGCCAACTGGCAGCGACTGGGGGAGCGCGCCGCACTCTATAAATCGCAGTTGCTGCAGGCATCCACCGCCAATGCACAGGCATCTCTGAATGCCTATCAGAGCGGTGTCACCGAGTTCACTACACTGATGCGCGCACGCATTACCGATCTGGATGTGCGCCTGGCTGACCTGCGTATTCGCGTTGATCGTACCAAGTCACAGGCCAGCCTGCTCTACCTTGCCGGAGAAAACCCATGAATACCCTGTCACTGAAAACCCTGCTCTGTGGCGCCATGCTCGCATGCTTGCTGTCACCAGCAATCACACTTGCGGCAGACGCCGACAGGGAAGTCCTGTACTGGGTCGCCCCCATGGATGCCAACTACCGGCGTGACAAGGCGGGCAAGTCCCCCATGGGTATGGACCTGCTTCCGGTGTATGCGGATGAGGCCGGTGACAACAGTAATGTAACCATTGCACCGGAAATCGTACAGAACCTGGGCATCCGTACGGCCACGGCGGAGCGTTCACGCTTGTGGCGCAGTATTGACACGGTTGGCTATGTTGATTACGACGAGTCAAGAGTCAGCCATATACACCTGCGCACCGAGGGCTGGATTGAACACCTCGTGGCACACTCGGAAGGCGAGCGGGTTCGCAAGGGCGAGCAATTGCTGGAGCTGTATTCACCGGACCTGGTCAATGCCCAGGAAGAATTTGTGCAGGCGCTGGCCGCGGGCAACAAGGGCCTGATCCGGGCATCGCGTGCACGCCTCATTGCACTCGGCATCCCGGCAAACCAGGTCAAACAGCTGGAAAAAACCCGCAAGGTTAAACAGACCATTGCTATTTATTCACCACAGGATGGCGTGGTGTCGAAGCTGATGGTTCGGCACGGCATGTTCGTCACCCCTGACAAACAGGTGATGAGTCTCGCCGACCTGTCCAGCGTCTGGCTGCTGGCGGAAATTTACGAGGCCCAGGCCGATTGGGTAAAGGTTGGCTTTCCTGCTGAAGTCAGTCTTGCGTTCCTGCCGGGGCGTACCTGGGAAGGCCAGGTGGAATACATCTATCCCAGCCTGGACCCGAAAACCCGCACCCTGAAGGCACGCCTGCGATTCGATAATTCGGATGAAGCACTGAAACCGAATATGTATGCCAATGTCAAAATCTATGGCGGCCCCAAGGAAGAAGTGATTGTCATACCTGTCGAGGCACTGATCCGTACCGGTCGCGAATCCCGCGTGGTCATCGCACTGGGCGCAGGCAAGTTCGCCAGTCGCACAGTAACAGCCGGTATCGAAAGCGGTGACTGGGTGGAAATTCTTGCCGGGATCGAACCCGGCGAGGAAGTTGTCACCTCCGGGCAATTCCTGCTTGATTCCGAGGCCAGTCTCAAGGCCAGCATGACTCGCATGCAGCGTCCCGGTGCAGAGGTACGGGACAATGTGCCTGACGAACAGGACATACCGCAATGATTAACCTTGTCATCGACTGGTCGATACGCAACCGCCAGCTGGTCATCCTGCTCACCATCATGCTGACCGGTTGGGGAATATATGCACTCAAGCAGACCCCGCTGGATGCCATACCCGATCTCTCCGATGTCCAGGTCATCATCAAGACATCCTACCCGGGCCAGGCACCACAGGTGGTCGAGGACCAGGTAACCTATCCGCTGACGACCGCCATGCTGTCGGTACCCAAGGCCACCAATGTGCGCGGCTATTCCTTCTTCGGGGACTCCTTCGTCTATGTCATCTTTGAAGACGGCACCGACCCCTACTGGGCACGTTCACGGGTACTGGAATACCTGAACCAGGCAGCCAGCAAGTTGCCGGCCAATGCCCGCCCGGAACTGGGTCCGGATGCCACGGGTGTGGGCTGGGTCTATGAATACGCCCTGGTTGATCGCAACGGCAACCACGACCTGTCACAACTGCGCAGCCTGCAGGACTGGTTTCTAAAATACGAACTGCAAACCGTGCCCGGCGTGTCCGAGGTGGCCACCATCGGCGGCATGGTCAAGCAATACCAGGTGGTGCTGGACCCGAACAAGTTGCGTGCCTACGACCTGCCGCTGGAAAACATACGCAAGGCCATTCAGCGCGGCAACCAGGAAGTCGGTGGGTCCGTGATTGAACTGGCTGAAGCCGAATACATGGTGCGTGCCACCGGCTACATTGATGATCTGAATGATCTGAAACACATTCCACTCGGGGTCAATGAACGCGGCATCCCGATATTGCTGAAAGATGTCGCGCAGATTCGCCTGGGACCACAATTGCGGCGCGGTATCGCGGAACTGGACGGTGAAGGTGAAGTGGTCGGTGGTGTCATCGTCATGCGCTTTGGCGAGAACGCACAAAAGACTATCCGCCTGGTCAAGGCACGACTCGCCGAACTCGACAAGGGTCTGCCGCCGGGTGTTGAGATCATCGAAACCTATGACCGTTCCGCACTGATCCAGCGTGCCGTCGATACCCTCAGCAGCAAGTTGCTGGAAGAGTTTATTGTGGTCGTACTGGTATGCGCACTGTTCCTGTTTCATTTGCGTTCGGCACTGGTCATCGTCATCTCGCTGCCAATCGGCATATTGACCGCCTTTATCGTAATGGAACGCATGGGTATCAATGCCAACATCATGTCGCTGGGCGGTATCGCCATTGCGATTGGGGCGATGGTGGATGCCGCCATTGTAATGATTGAAAATGCCCACAAACACATGGAGAAGACCGGCGTTACGGATGACAATCGCTGGACGCTCATACGCGATGCAGCAGTTGAAGTCGGACCGCCGCTGTTCTTCTCCCTGCTGATCATCACCCTCAGTTTTCTGCCGGTGTTCACGCTACAGGCCCAGGAAGGCAAGTTGTTTGCACCGCTGGCCTATACCAAGACCTTCGCCATGGCAGCAGCCGCCGGTCTGTCTATCACACTGGTGCCGGTACTCATGGGTTATTTCATTCGTGGCCACATCACGCCGGAAGCAAAAAACCCGGTTGACCGGGTATTAATCGCGGCCTATCGGCCATTGATAAGCATTGTGCTCAAGGCACCCGGCACCATCTTGCTGATAGCGCTACTGCTGGTCGCCATCGGGCTCTGGCCAGCGAGCCGCCTGGGCACCGAATTCATGCCGGATCTGGACGAGGGTGACCTGCTATACATGCCCAGCACTTTCCCCGCGGTCTCCATTGGCAAGGCGCAGGAAATCCTGCAGCAAACCGACAAGCTCATTATGACTGTACCGGAAGTCAGTCGCGTGTTCGGTAAAATAGGTCGAGCCGAATCGGCCACCGACCCGGCACCCTTAACCATGGTCGAGACCACCATTCAACTGAAGCCGCACGATCAATGGCGTGCCGGTATGACGATCGACAAACTCAAGCAGGAACTCAACAGCCGGGTGAAGTTACCGGGCATATCCAACATCTGGGTGATGCCCATCAAGAACCGCATCGACATGCTCGCAACCGGCATCAAGACACCTGTTGGTATAAAGGTTGCCGGACCCGACCTCAATACTATCGAAACAATCGGCAAACGCATTGAAGAAGTCGTCAACAGGATTCCGGGGACAGTTTCGGCCTACTCGGAACGTGTTGCCGGGGGACGTTATGTCGTCATCGATATCGACCGCATTGCCGCCTCCCGCTTCGCACT
>DMKK01000103.1 GCA_003454335.1 Gammaproteobacteria bacterium
CTGTTGCAACTGAAGTGTCATATTTACGGATTGAACGATTCACTGTCACGCCTGCAGGCAAAAGTCCTCGGACTGGTACCTGGAAAACCTTTCAGCATGGACAACTATTACGCGCTGCAACATGACAGCGTGTGTGCGGACAATGCATTACCGACACTCGGCATTACCCCCACACCGATTGCTGCCACGGTACCCGCCTATCTCGCTGGCCGGAATGCACGTGGCCATTATCAGGGATTTCGCCGGCAATCCCGGCGCGCCTAGGTCCGACAGACTCCTGGACCACAGCGGAGACAGCACCTTGGAAATCTATCTGGTCGGTGGAGCGGTACGCGACAAGCTGCTGGGGCTCCCAATCACAGAACGTGACTGGGTCGTCGTCGGGACCACAGCGGATGCCATGCTGAAACTGGGGTATACGCCGGTGGGCAAGGATTTCCCGGTATTCCTGCACCCGCAGACCAAAGAGGAATATGCGCTGGCACGTACCGAGCGCAAAACCGGCCCCGGCTACACCGGTTTTGAGACCTGCGCGGGTCCCGGCATCACCCTGCAGGAAGATCTGTTGCGCCGGGACCTGACCATTAACGCCATGGCTGAAACACCCGCCGGTGAACTGGTCGATCCCTATGGTGGCAGGAATGACCTGGACAACGGCACCCTGCGCCATGTCTCGCCCGCCTTCGCCGAAGATCCCGTGCGCATACTGCGCGTCGCCCGTTTTGCCGCACGCTTCGCAAAACAGGGGTTTCATGTCGCCCATGCGACCAACACCCTGATGCGCACCATGGTGAACAACGGCGAGGTCGAGCACCTGGTGCCGGAACGTGTCTGGGCAGAACTGGTCAAGGCACTGGCAACAGAGACGCCGGCGCAATTCTTCAAGGTGCTGGCAGCCTGCGGCGCACTGGGCACGCTGTTTCCGGAATTCAAGTCACTGGCGCAGGACAGCATCACAGGTGAACATGGACTGGCCGCCATCGAACTTCCTGTCCTGCAGCAGGCCGTCACCCTGAGTGATGATATTACCGTGCGCTTCGCAGCGCTGGTCTGTGATATCGACAGGTTCACGGCCAACGGGTTTGACAACGACGGATTCACAGCCCTGTGCGAACGACATCGTGTACCCAACGCCTGCCGTGACCTTGCCAGGATGGCATTGCAACAACGCGGCCAGGCACAGGCCGCTGACAGCCTGAGTGCTGCACAACTGCTGGACCTGTTAACAGCCCTTGACGCCTTCCGGCGGTCAGAGCGTCTCGATCAATTGCTGCTTGTCTGCGAAGCCGATGCGAGGGCAAGTCAACATGACTTCAGTGGAGCACAGCTGCAGCAGGCACTCGCTGCCGCCCGCTCAGTCCGTGCCAATGATCTAGCGCAACAGGGATTATCCGGCCAGGAAATCGGTGCGGCTTTGCAGCAAAAACGTATTGAGGCAATTGCTGCATCTCTGTCGCAGAACAGGTAAAGCAAAGGCCATCGGAAAGAAGCATTACGCTTGATGGGTGCGTCGCTGCGCTCCTTCACCCATCCTACGAAGATCTACGGTTTTTTGTAGGATGGGTGAAGGAGCGCAGCGACGCACCCATCAGCCCGTAGGATATGATGAATAGTTACAAAAATACTAGACAAACAGCAACAGCAGGAACACGCCCAGTAACAGCCGATAGACCACAAACGGCAACATCCCGACCTGTTCGATCAGGCGCATAAAGAAGTGAATACTCAGGTAGGCACTTACACCCGCGATCACCGTACCCAGCATAATCGCCCCCCAGTCAACCGGCTCTGCCTGCTGCAGCAATTGCAGCGATTCATAGCCACCCGCCATGAGTATCACCGGTACCGACAGCAGGAATGAAAACCGCGCCGCTGCGGACCGCGTCAGACCCAGTGCCAGTGCGGCCGTCATGGTAATGCCGGAGCGCGAGGTACCCGGAATCAATGCCAGCGCCTGTGCCAAACCAATCCACAGGGCATCGGTAGCTGTCAGCGTGTCTTCGGTACGGATCTTGCGACCACGCACATCGGACAGGCCCAGTAACAAACCGAAACCGATCGTCGCCGCCGCAATCACCAGCGGTGAGCGCAGATAGTCCTCGATGAGGTCGTGAAACAGCAGGCCGCATACCGCAACAGGTAGCGTCGAGAGCACTACCAGCCAGGCGAGCTGCGCATCGGGATTCAGTTGCCGCTTGACGCAAGACTCTCCCCAGGCACACATCAGGCAAGCCACGTCATGACGAAAATAGGCAATCACCGCTGCCAGCGTCCCGACATGTACAGCCACATCAAAGGCCAGACCCTGATCGGCCCAGCCAAGCAGGCGTGGCAACAGGATCAGGTGGGCAGAACTCGATATAGGCAGAAATTCAGACAGGCCCTGCACCAGGGCCAGCAAGATTGCATGCAAATAATCCATAAATTATTTTTCTGTAAAATGTTTTTGTTTTGCAGGTCGTGAATCAAAGGCGCTCGCGCTGATCCTGCAGTCGAAAACCGGGGATCGGGATATCAAGCCCCCGCGTCAGACTGATACATTTGAACCGCTCGCCCATCTCACCCGGCAAAATGAGGGTCTTCGCCTGTTGCGCCGCTTGCATATAAGCCGTTGTATCCGTCGGGCCTGACTGCAGCAGGAAGTCCTCCAGGCCACAGTCCAGCAGAAAGTACGCCTGTGTTGTATAACCCGCCACGTCAAGATCGGCAGCAACAGCAGCTTCTGCAACCGCAGTAAAATTCACATGCGCCGTGATGTCCTGCAGGCCCGGCCATAATAACGGATCAGCATGTGCATACTGCCGATAATGGCACATTAAAGTACCGCTGCTGCGTTGCGGATGAAACAGTTCATGCTGCGGGTAACCGTAATCAATCAACAGGACAATTCCCTGATCCAGACATTCGGCAACCGTTTGCAACCAGGGCTGCAAGGACGCATTAAATTCAGAAATATAGCCGGCACCCGGATTGCTGCCGCTGATGTTGTTTTCAATACGTACTGTTACGTCACTGGTTTCGCCGGCCTGCAGCTGCCAGGCGAAGCCCTCTCCCTCACTGCGCACATGAAACAAGGCAGCCGCTTCACCGTCCCACTGGAAACGCTCGACAGCCATGGCGTCCAGCACCTCGTTGGCCAGCATAACACCACGAAAACCCGCATCGGGCAAGGCATCGATCCAGCTGACCCTGTCCAGCAGCTGTGGCAAATACCGGCCGATGGCTTCCTGTTGCCTCGCCTTGAGTTCGGCGCTGCGTTCCAGCACCAGATAGCGGTCAGGCAGGCAGTCCATGGACGCCAGTTCACCCAGCAGGTCAACCGCCAGTTGCCCGCTGCCGGCACCGAATTCGAGGATATCGCCACCACCCAGCGACTGCAGCACCGCACCACAGGAGCGCGCCAGGCAACGCCCGAACAGGGGTGATATTTCCGGCGCAGTGACAAAGTCGCCGCCCGCACCAAACTTGCGGCGACCGGCACTGTAATAGCCCAGACCCGGCGCATACAGACAGCGCTCCATGAATTCCGAGAACGGTATTGAACCACCCGCTGCTGCAATTTCGTGTTGGATAAGACTGGCAAGTTCTGCACTGAGCGCCAATTCATCCGCTGACGGCGCTGGAAGGTTATTCATGATATTTGCACGCACTAATTTGATTTCCATCCACGAATCGGAGAAGAACTACAGGTATAAGCTGTTGCCCGGTGCGCCTCCAAAATTCACTGTGTCAGGGTTAAGTTCTTTTAGAAAGAAAGTACGGTTTTTATGGGCAGGCACTAATTAGCAGACGGCCAGTCGACCCGCGTCAGCACTTGCCGGCTGCCATCAAATGCTGCCCACATTTCTGCATAGCGTGTGCCGGTTACGGGATGCTGCACTGACCCGGCTATCTCTGCCAGTGGTGCCAGCACAAAGGCATAGCGGTCAATATCATCACGCGGCAACACCAGCTTGCCGTCGCTCATCACCAGGTCATCATACAGCAGCAGATCCAGGTCAAGGGTGCGCGCCGAAAGTTCGGCAGTGCGTAAACGACCCTGGTGATTTTCTATGGCATGCAGTCGGTCCTGAACGGCACGGGGCGCATCATCTGTGCGAAAACCGACCACCAGGTTATAAAACGGGCTACTGTCAAAACCAACCGCATCACTCTCGTAAACGGATGACTGCTCCAGCTTTCCGTAGTCTGCTGCCAGCGCCCGCAACGCCGCATCGATATTCTGCTCGCGATCAATGTTGCTGCCGATACTGACATAAACACGGGCCATGCAGCCTTACCCCCGGCTTCCGCGTTCAATAATGACACCCACATCACGGGAACCGCGTACCGCTCCCGGCTTGTGCACAGTCAGCTTCAGCCAGGGCACACTGAACTCTGACAGCACAATTCCCGCGATTTTTTCTGCCAGGGTTTCCACCAGCTGGTATTCGCTGTCTTCGACAAAGGCGATCAGGCGCTTCGCAACCGCCTTGTAGTTCAGCGTATCCTCAATGGCATCAGTGACCGCGGATTTCTCAATATCCGCGCCCATTTCCAGATCCAGACTGATAGTCTGTTTGACCTTGCGCTCCCAGTCATAGATACCAATGATGGTCTCGATGCGCAGCTCATTTATAAAAACGATATCCATAGACTGTGGCCCTGTTAACGTGCGCGCTCAATATAGAGCCTCACCGCGCTGTTGACCAGCACCGCAATCAAGGCCTTGACCTGCGGGCAGTTAACGATTCCAATGGCTCACCATGAATATTGATTATCTGCTGGTACCGGGTGGCTACCTGTTCGGTTCGGTTTCCACCGCCATCATCGTTTGCAAACTCATGGGCCTGCCGGACCCGCGCACCGAGGGCTCGGGTAACCCGGGTGCGACCAATGTGGCACGCCTGGGCGGGAAAAAGGCAGCGGCACTGACGCTCGCCGGCGATATGCTGAAGGGCCTGATACCGGTATTGATCGCCCATGCAATACAGGCAGGTCCTGTCATTCTTGCCGCCACTGCACTGGCGGCCTTCCTGGGACACCTCTACCCGGTCTTTTTCGGTTTCCAGGGCGGCAAGGGGGTGGCCACGGCTCTGGGAGTGATCTATGGCCTGTATTGGCCGGTGGGCTTGCTGACCACAGCAATCTGGCTGGGCATGGCCGTGCTGTTCCGCTATTCCTCGCTCGCCGCACTCACTGCCATGCTGCTGGCGCCGCTCGGTTTTATGTGGCTGTGGCCGGAGCCGCCTGTCATTATAGCCATGGTGGTGATGACAGTGCTGCTGTACTGGCGTCACCGCAGCAACATTAGCAATCTGTTGAACGGCAAGGAAGGCAAGATAGGTTTCGGCAAATAAAACAAGCTGTGGGAGCGGCGTCTCGCCACGATTCGCGCCGGGGACGACGCTCCCAC
>DMKK01000109.1 GCA_003454335.1 Gammaproteobacteria bacterium
CCGGTTCCCGGTCTCACCTCCTCCGTGGGTCGCTCGGTCGCCGACGTCCTGTCGGCTCACGGTCCCAGGGGGGAGATACCCATATCCCGGCTTGGGTTTGTGGATTCTTTAAGGTTTAACCATTGTGCCCGTTAAGTATCAGGGAGTGAGTTTGTCCAGAATTTCGTCACTGATTCGTATGCGTTCTTCAATTGACTCTTCATCAAACAGAATGCGTAATTTGTGCGGGCCTTGCAGTTTGTAGTCGAAGGGATACTTTTGAATCATTTCCAGTAATGCGGCAGGGTTTGCGCTGGTATCTTCGGCGAATTCGATGCGTCCGCCGGTTTCGCCAAAATCGATCCGGCTGACACCGATGGCGCGTGCTTTTTGACGTAGTTCGGCTACCTGGAACAGGTGTTTTGTTTGTGGGGGCAGCAGGCCGAATCGGTCGATCATTTCGACTTGCAGTTCCCTCAGGGCGGAGTGATCGGTTGCGCTGGCGATGCGTTTGTACAGGGTCAGACGTGTGTGGATATCACCCAGCCAGTCCTCCGGGATCAGGGCCGATACGTGCAGTTCGATATCTGTTTCCTGATGCAGGCTGCCTTCAAGATCGATTTCTTTGCCTTCGCGCATGGCGGCAACTGCGCGCGCCAGTAATTCGCTGTACAGACTGAAACCGACTGACTGGATTTCGCCGCTTTGCTCATCACCAAGCAGTTCGCCGGCACCGCGAATTTCGAGATCGTGGGTGGCCAGTGTAAAGCCGGCACCCAGTTCTTCCAGCGAGGCAATGGCTTCCAGTCGCTTGCGGGCATCGCGGGTCATGCTGCGCTCTTCGGGTACGACCAGGTAGGCGTAGGCACGGTGATGGGAGCGTCCTACGCGGCCCCTGAGTTGGTGCAGCTGGGCAAGACCGAATTTATCGGCACGGTTGATGATAATCGTGTTGGCTGTCGGTACGTCGATGCCATTTTCGATGATGGTGGTGCACACCAGCACGTTGATCCGCTGGCGGTAAAAATCCAGCATGACTTTTTCGAGTTCGCCGCGCGGCATTTGTCCGTGTGCTATACGGATACGGGCTGTCGGTACCAGTTCGCCTACTTCACGTGCAATTTGTTCAATATTGCGCACTTCGTTATGCAGGAAGAATGCCTGACCACCGCGCTGAATTTCCCGCTGCAGGGCTTCGCGCAATAAAGCGGCGTCCCACTTGGATACAAGTGTTTTAACGGCCATACGGCGTGCTGGCGGCGTTGCAATGATGGACAGGTCACGGATGCCTGACATGGCCATATTGAGCGTGCGTGGTATCGGGGTAGCGGTCAATGTCAGCAGATCGACTTCGGCCCGTAACTGCTTCAGACGTTCTTTCTGGCGCACCCCGAAGCGTTGTTCCTCGTCAACGATGACCAGGCCCAGGCGTTTAAACTTGATACTCCGTTGCAGCAGTTTATGAGTGCCGATGACGATATCCACTTTGCCGTTGGTGAGGTCTTTGAGAGTGGTATCGAGTTGTTTGCCGGTTCGAAAGCGTGATAACAGCTCTATGCGTATCGGCCAGTCGGCGAAGCGGTCGCTAAAATTGGAGAAGTGTTGCTGGGCGAGCAGGGTGGTTGGTACAAGGATGGCGACCTGCTTTTGACCTTGCACGGCCACGTAGGCCGCACGCAATGCGACCTCGGTTTTGCCGAAACCAACGTCACCGCAGACGACGCGGTCCATGGGTTGGCTGGAAACCATGTCTTCGAGTACTTCTTCGATGGCCCTTTGCTGATCCGGTGTTTCCTCATACGGGAAGCCGGAGGTGAAGTCGGCGTACATGGGTTTGTCGAGTTTGAATTCGAATCCCTTCCGGGCCTGTCTGCGAGCGTACAAGTCCAGTAGTTCTGCGGCCACATCGCGGACCTTTTTGGCCGCGCGTTTGCGGGCCTTGGCCCATTGCTCGCTGCCAAGCCGGTGCAGTGGTGCATTTTCTGCAGCGCCGCCGGTATAACGGCTGATCAGGTGCATTGATGTCACCGGCACGTAGAGCTTGTCCTCGCTGGCATATTCCAGCATCAGGAATTCTGCGTCACGACCATCGATTTGCAACGACTGCAAACCCCGGTAACGACCGATACCGTGATCCTCATGCACGACCGGGTCGCCTGACTCCAGGTCGGAAAGGCTGCGAATGATGGCTTCGGGGTCGCGTTCTGAAAGCTTACGCGTGGTTTTGGGCCTGACCCGGCCGCCGAATAACTGACTTTCGGTCAGGACTGCAATGTCGTTTCCTGCAATAAAACCCTGTTCCAAGGGCAGGACTGTCAGTCCAAGACGTGCACCGGATGTCTGGAATTCATGCCACGAGTCGAAACGCTGTGGGCGGATGCCGAATGCGCGCAGGGTTTCTGAAAGTACCTCGCGCCGCCCGGTGGTATCGGCAGCAAACATGACCCTTCCGGGGAATTCATTGGTGAATTCAAGCAGGGATGCCGCGGGCTCATTGCCCCGGTCATGGATGTGCAGATCAGGTGCAGCTTGTGTTTCAAACCTTACGGTAGATTGACCGTCACCCCGGGCAGATTTATCGTCACCCCGGGCTTGACCCGGGGCCCATTTTGCTCTTTTGGCAGAAGATGGGTTCCGGATCAAGTCCGGAATGGCAGATTGGGTGGATTCTGTATCGGCCTCAAGCAGACTGACGCTGTCGAAAACGCTTAGTTGTTGCTGAACATCCTTGGCATTGAAATACAGTTCCGGCGGATCCAGAACCGGGCGTTCGACATCATGCCGGCGTTGTTCCCAGCGCTCGTTGGTAGACGACCAGAAGCCTACGGCGGCTTCTTCGATACCGTGTTGAGTGACGACCAGTGGTTTTTCCGGCAGGTAATCAAGCAGGCTTTCTGTTTGCTCGAAAAACAGCGGCAGGTATTGCTCCAGTCCCTGCGGGTGGATGCCCTTGCGTAAATCCTGGTACAGGGAGACATTGCGTGTATCGACCACGAAACGGTAGCGAAATGCTTTGCGCAAGGCATCAAACGATGCATCGTCGCAGGGATACTCACGTGCCGGCAGCATGCTGAATTCCTGCAACTCCTGGGTTGAGCGCTGGGTTTCCGGGTCAAA
>DMKK01000022.1:0-5376 GCA_003454335.1 Gammaproteobacteria bacterium
TTTTCCGGCCTGGTCAAGGGTTAATCCCACTTCCTGGTAACCGGCCCCTGCGTTAATGTCATGCTGACAGCATTAATAACATTCGGAGTCCTGGCTGCAGTGATTGGCCTGGTACTGGGTTATGCTGCCATTCGTTTTCACGTGGAGAGCGATCCGGTCGTGGACCAGATTGATGCCCTGCTGCCGCAAACACAATGCGGCCAGTGCACCTATGCCGGCTGCCGCCCGTACGCAGAAGCAATGGCGGCAGGCGAGGCCGACATCAATCAGTGTCCGCCGGGTGGCGCAAGCACCATACTGGCACTGGCCGACCTGCTGGGAGTGGACCCCAAGCCACTAAATCCGGAGCATGGCGAGCACAGCGAAAAAACCGTGGTCATGATTGATGAACAGGTATGCATTGGCTGCACCCTGTGCATACAGGCCTGCCCGGTAGATGCCATTCTGGGTGCCGCCAAGCAGATGCATACCGTGATCACCAGCGAATGCACCGGCTGCGACCTCTGCATTCCACCCTGCCCGGTCGAATGCATCCATGTTGTCCCGGTAAAGGCAACTGCACGCAACTGGATCTGGCCGAAACCGGACACAGCTACTCCGGAGGCCAGTGAACATGGCTGACTCCGGCTCCAGTTTTCAGCGGCAACAGCCTGCAGCATTCGGTCGGCTGCATACATTCCACGGCGGCTTGCAATTGCCCGGGCACTGTGAAGTCACGGCAGCCACCCCGATTGCTGCTGCCGGCATCCCGCCGCTACTGATACTGCCACTGCAGCAACACATTGGTGAACCCGCCGAGTGCCAGGTCAAACAGGGTGACTATGTCTACAAGGGACAGGTCATTGCAACCGCACCCGGACCGGTCAGCGTACCCGTACATGCATCAAGCTCGGGTACCGTCATCGCTGTAGAGAAACGTCCTGTTCCGCATCCCTCGGGCCTGCAGGCAAACTGTGTCATCATCGAAACCGATGGCAGGGACTGTTACCAGCAACCGGATCACACCACCATTGACTACCGGCACACGGAACCGGCCAGCTCGTGCGAACTCATTCAGCAGGCCGGCATTGTCGGCCTCGGCGGCGCAGGCTTCCCGACCAGCATGAAACTGTGTAACCGCAGCCAGCCTATTGAACTCCTGCTGATCAATGCCGTTGAATGCGAGCCCTATATCTCCTGCGATAACCGGCTGCTGCAGGAGCGAGCAGCCGAGGTTGTCGAAGGCGTGAAAATCCTGCTCCATGTCGTACAACCGGATGCCTGCATTATCGCCATTGAAGACCATATGCCACAGGCTGAGCAGGCGCTGCGGACAGCTCTGGATGCCGTGGATGCATCCGGCATTACGGTGACCCGAATTCCGGATATCTATCCCAGTGGTGGCGAGCGCCAGTTGATCAGGATACTGACCGGACGCGAAGTGCCCAGCCAGGGGTTTCCGGCCGACATTGGCATTATTTGCCAGAACGTCGGCACTGCAGCGGCGGTTTATAATGCTATTGTCAGGCAACAGCCGCTGTTGTCACGCATTGTGACGGTAACCGGTGACGGCGTCGCTCAGCCGCAAAACATGGACACCCTGCTGGGCACCCCGGTCAGTCACCTGATAGCAACAGCAGGCGGCTATACTAAAGACGTTGAGCGCTTGCTGATCGGCGGTCCCATGATGGGATATACGGCACATACCGACAGCATGCCGGTGATCAAGACCACCAACTGTGTGCTGGCCGTCAGCCGTGAGGAAATGCCGGCGCCACCACCGGCACAACCCTGTATTCGTTGCGCGAAGTGCACGGATGTCTGCCCGGCCGAGCTGTTGCCGCAGCAATTATACTGGTATACACGCAGCAACAATTATGATGCCGCACAGGATTACGATCTGTTCGACTGCATTGAATGCGGCTGTTGTGCCTATGTCTGTCCGAGCCACATACCACTGGTGCAATACTACCGCCATGCCAAGACAGAAATCTGGACCCAGGAAGTACAGAAAAAGGCCTCCGACAATGCCCGCAACCGGCACGAATCAAAGCAGCGGCGGCTGGCACGCATCAAGCAGGAACGTGCAGAGCGCATGGCGCGGAAGAAACGGGCCTTGTCCAGCGATGGTGGCGGAGAGGATGCAAAGAAGGCGGCAATACAGGCAGCCCTGGACCGCGTAAAACGCAAACAGGAGCAGGCAAGTACTACACCGAAAAACACCGACAACCTGACGGTTGCGCAACAACAATTGATCGATGCAGCGGACAAGCGGCGCCAGCAACATCCCGGAAGCAAGACGACAGATTGATGGAATTTAAAACCTACAGCTCACCGCACCTGCCGGTATCGAACAGTGTCGCTGTCATGATGCAACGGGTATTGCTGGCATTGCTGCCCGGCAGCATCTGTGTGTTCTGGATATTCGGCTGGGGGATCGTTTTCAATATTCTGCTTGCCAGTATCACCGCACTCACGGCAGAAGCGGCCATCCTCAAACTGCGTAACAGGCCGGCATTCACAACCTTGCTGGATGGCAGCGCCCTGGTCACGGCAGTACTGCTGGCGCTGGCCTTACCGCCGCTCACACCCTGGTGGATACCGGTTATTGGCAGTCTGTTTGCCATCGTAATAGCAAAGCAACTCTATGGCGGGCTGGGTTACAACCCGTTCAACCCGGCAATGGCCGGTTACGTGGTACTGCTCATATCATTCCCGCTGGAGCTGACGCTGTGGTCAGCGCCCGGGGCACAGCTGAACTTTCTCGACACCCTGACACTGGTGTTCACCGGCAATCTGCCCGTCGGGCAGTCGCTGGATGCCATCACGCTGGCCACGCCGATGGACAGCATAAAAACCCGGCTGGGCCTGAGCGAGACACTCAGCGAAATTCATGACAGCCCCCTGCTTGGCCACTTTGCCGGTGCCGGTTGGGAATGGATCAACCTGTGGTTCCTGCTGGGTGGTCTGTGGTTGCTGCAGACAAAAGTAATCCAGTGGCAGATCCCGGCAGGCATGCTGGGCGGTCTGGCAGCCATTGCCTTTGTGTTCTACGTCATCAACCCGGACGTTTATACGACACCGCTGTTCCAGCTATTCAGTGGCGCCGCCATGCTGGGTGCTTTCTTTATAGCAACCGATCCGGTTTCGGCCAGCACCACACCACGCGGGCGCATCTATTATGGTGTCGGTATTGGCCTGTTGATCTACGTTATTCGCACCTGGGGTGGCTACCCGGACGGTATTGCCTTTGCCGTGTTACTCATGAATATGGCAGCACCCACGATTGATCACTACACCCGGCCACGTGTGTTCGGGCATGATGATCAGGGATAGCCCGTGAATTACCGCCAGATCATCATCACCACCATCATCCTGCTGCTGTTTGCGCTTATTGGCACGGCACTGGTGGTCACTACCTTTGATAACACCCGTGAACGCATTGCTGCCAACGAACGCGCCACCCTGTTACGCAAACTGCACCAGCTAATCCTGCCGGAACAGCACGACAACACGCTGCTGGAAGACACGCTGCTGGTCACCGACAAGACATTGCTTGGCACCGGCAGGCCGGTCACGGTTTACCGCGCCAGAAAGGCATCTCAACCGGTCGCACTGGTCATTACACCTATCGCACCGGACGGCTACAGCGGCTCCATAAAGCTGCTCGTTGGCATTAATGCCGATGGCACATTGAGCGGAGTCCGGGTCGTTGCCCACCGCGAGACACCAGGGCTTGGTGACGCCATTGACGATACCCGCTCGAACTGGATACATATCTTCGATAACAGGTCACTGGGAGAACCACCACTGGAACGCTGGGGCGTCAAGAAAGACGGCGGTGATTTTGACCAGCTGACCGGCGCGACCATTACCCCGCGCGCGGTGGTCAAGGCAGTCCGGCAGGCCTTGCTATACTATCGTGACAATCAGGAGGCATTATTTGCCAGCAGTGAAACCGGCACACCCGCCTCCAGTGAGAGTGATGATTAACAGGACAGCACGCCCATGAATAATCCGACCTATACAGATATCCTGAAAGAAGGCCTGTGGCTGAATAATCCCGGCACCGTCCAGTTACTTGGCCTGTGTCCTCTGCTGGCAGTCACCACCACCGTCATCAATGGTCTGGGGCTGGGGCTGGCGACCACGCTGACCCTGGTAGCCTCCAATGTCAGTGTCTCACTGATTCGTAAACTGGTGCGGCCGGAAATACGCATCCCGGTGTTTGTGCTGATCATTGCCTCTATCGTTACGGTAATTGAATTGTCAATGAATGCCTGGCTGCATGACCTCTACCTGATTCTGGGGATATTCATTCCGCTGATTGTTACTAACTGCGCCATTATCGGACGCGCAGAATCCTTTGCCTCGAGACAGAGCGTTGATCGCGCCCTGCTGGATGGACTGGCCATGGGCATCGGCTTTACCCTGGTACTGGTCACCCTCGGCGGCATGCGCGAACTCATCGGCCAGGGCACCTTGCTGGCGCAGGCACACCTGATGTTCGGCGCATTCGGCGAGCACCTGACCCTGACCCTCATCGACGATTACCGGGGCTTTCTGCTGGCCATATTGCCCCCGGGGGCTTTCCTCGGCCTGGGCTTCCTGATTGCCGGCATCAATATCATTAACGCACGACGTGAAAAGAAGGCCGCACTCAAGACCATTCCCCTCAGTCAGCCTGTGCAGGCGTAACAATTGCAGACTGAGCCGTGAACCGTAGCAAGCGCCAGGAGATTTTCACACGACTGCGTGACGCCAATCCTGAACCGACCACCGAACTGCAATTCAGTAATCCGTTTCAGCTGCTGATTGCCGTCATCCTGTCAGCCCAGTCGACCGACGTCGGCGTGAACAAGGCAACCCGCTCACTGTTTAAAAAGGTCAAGACACCACGTGCCATGCTGAAACTTGGTGAAGCCGGCCTCAAGGAACATATAAAAACGATCGGGCTGTTCAACACCAAGGCCAGTAACATTATCAAGACCTGCACCCGCCTTGTTGAGCAGCATGATAGCGTGGTACCGGAGGACCGTGCAGCACTGGAGGCTCTGCCCGGTGTCGGCCGCAAGACTGCCAATGTGGTCCTCAATACCGCCTTTGGCCAGCCCACCATTGCCGTGGACACCCATATCTTCCGGGTATCCAACCGCACTGGCATTGCACCCGGCAAGAATGTTAACGAAGTTGAACAACGGCTGCTGCGGCTGGTGCCGGATGAATTCAAACTGGATGCCCATCACTGGCTGATTCTGCACGGACGCTATACCTGTATTGCCCGCAAGCCACGCTGCCAGTCCTGTACGATTTCCGATTTATGCGAGTATCGACACAAACAGATGGATTAAATACCCACAAATTAAAATACTAACACACTGTTATTTATACATATTG
>DMKK01000022.1:5447-12127 GCA_003454335.1 Gammaproteobacteria bacterium
ATTGACACAACATCAGGTCGTGGAAAACGACCAAAACTACCCGGGGCACCCGCCCTGTTCTTTATCAATCACATGGAGGCATTTCCAAATGTCACAAAAATCTACAAAGAAACCCCTGGCTATCGCTCTTGGTGCCGCATTCGTAACTTCTCTGGCCGCAGCCCCGGTTGCCAATGCAGCGGAGAATCCGTTTGCCATGTCCGAGCTGTCCAGCGGCTATCAGGTTGCCGAAATGGCTGAAGGCAAATGCGGTGAAGGCAAGTGCGGTGAAGGCAAGATGGACAAGGAAGGCAAGTGCGGTGAAGGCAAAATGGACAAGGAAGGCAAATGTGGTGAAGGCAAGTGCGGCGAAGGCAAAGCCGCTGCAGAAGGCGGTGACAAAGCCAAGGCAGAAGGCAAGTGCGGTGAAGGCAAGTGTGGCGGTAGCAAGTAATTACCGTCCGGACTTGCTGTGAGCACTAACAGCTATCCTGTCTCAGGAACCGGTCTTGGCCTGCGGCGGACCCTGATGGGTCCGCTGCGGGACAACCCGCCGGAGCCGGTTGATTTTTTTGAAGTGGCCCCTGAAAACTGGATTGGCATCGGGGGCAAGATGGGCAAGGACTTTCGTTACTTTACCGAGCGTTATCCGTTTGTCGCCCACGGCCTGTCGCTCTCGATTGGCAGTCCTGCCCCGCTGGACGAGACCTTTATTCACCGGGTCAAACGCCTGCTTGATGAACATAATATTCGCTGTTATTCCGAACACCTGAGCTACTGCAGCGATGACGGCCATCTCTATGATTTGATGCCGATCCCCTTTACTGAAGAAGCCGTACACTATGTCGCCGGCCGTATCCGGCGCGTGCAGGATATTCTGGAACGCCGCATTGCGATGGAAAATGTGTCCTACTACGCGGCACCTGGCAAGAAAATGGAGGAAATTGACTTCCTGAATGCCGTGCTTGAGGAAGCTGACTGCGACCTGCTGCTGGATGTCAATAACATCTATGTCAATAGCATCAATCACCGCTACGATGCAGAAACATTCCTTAAGTCACTGCCGGCAGAGCGCGTTGCCTATTTCCATATTGCCGGCCATTACGACGAAGCCGATGACCTGAAGATCGACACTCACGGCGCGGCGATTATTGATCCGGTCTGGTCGTTACTGGAAACAGCCTATCAGCATTGCGGTGTGGTACCGACACTGCTGGAACGCGATTTCAACATCCCGCCACTGCCGGAACTCCTTGCTGAAGTCGGTCACATTGCACGACTGCAGGACAAGTGGAATGATGGCCAAAACGAAAACATCGCACATGGAAACCACGCCTGAATTTACCCGCCGGCAATACGAATTTGCCGCACATATACGCGACCCTGAACATAAACCGGCGCCCGGAGAAATTGAAGACCGGCGCATGGCGATTTATCGTGAACTGTTCTACAACAATGTGGAAGGTTTCCTGAGCAGCACCTTTCCCATCCTGCGCAAACTGTATGAAGACCAACCATGGCATGCCATGGCACGTGACTTTTTCGCACACCACCAGGCACAAACGCCATTATTCCTGGAAATCCCGCGTGAATTTCTGGGCTGGCTGGAAAATGAACGAACCGCACAGGATGATGACCTGCCGTTTCTCCAGGAACTTGCCCACTATGAATGGGTTGAACTGGCTCTTTCAATAGCAGAAGAAACCCTTGACCGGGATAACAATGACCCGAAAGGAGACTTCCTAACCGGCATACCGGTGCTCTCACCACTCGCCTGGCACATGAGCTATCGCTACCCGGTTCACCGAATCGGACCGGGTTTTCTTCCCGATGAACCGGGCAAGACAACCACCAATATTGTGGTATACCGAAATCGTGAAGACGAAGTAGGCTTCATGGAAATCAACCTGGTAACAAAACGCCTGCTGGAACTCGTCAGCGAGAACAACACCGAAAACGGTGAACAATTGTTGAACCGCATAGCAACCGAAATGTCTCATCCACAGCCCGATATCGTTGTAAATGGCGGCATTGAAATACTCCAGGGTCTGGTACAAAAAGACATCATTCTGGGCACCAGAAACCGGAAATAGAGGAAAGAGACCACTCCAGGTGGTTACATCACTACACGAAGGGGGACACCCATGATTGGTCTGCTGAATTTTTTCCAGAACCTGCTCGACAAGACACGCACCATTGATTTCCTGGCACCACTGGCATTACGCCTGTACCTGGTGCCTGTTTTCTGGATGGCCGGCACCAATAAGCTGGAGAATGCAGGACTCGACTGCATGAGTAATGATGCCGGCGGGTGCAGCTTCATGCCCAAGCAGGACATCATTGACTGGTTTGGCAACGCCGAATGGGGACTCGGCCTGCCGTTCCCGGAACTCATGGCCTACCTGGCATCCTATACGGAATATTTTGGCGCCATCCTGCTCCTGATCGGACTCGCCGTGCGCTGGATTTCAGTACCGCTGATGGTCACCATGGTTATTGCCGCTGTAACCGTCCATCTGCAGAATGGCTGGTCGGCCATTGCAGAAGGGAGCGGCATCTTTGCCACACCACGCAGCGAGGGTGCCATTGAACGGCTGGACAAGGCAAAGGACGTATTGCAGGAACATGCCAATTACAGCTGGTTGACCGAGAACGGCAGTTTCGTCGTACTCAATAACGGCATCGAGTTTGCGGCCACCTATTTCATTATGTTGCTGGCCCTGCTGTTCATCGGCGCTGGCAACTACTTCAGCGTCGACTACTGGATTGCACGAAAATGGCGACACCAGGACTGAGATACCGGCAAGCATAAAACAGGATGTGCCGCGGCTGCACACCTGCTACATAAATCATTTAGCAAGGGGTGTCTGAATGGATGTCATGTCACATGAAGCATTTCCTGTTATTGCAACCTTGCTGCAGGTATTTGCAGCCCTGTTCGTTGTACTGCTGGGTTTTGGCGTCCTCTGGGTCATTGTGATCTTTATCATCGATATCACCCAGACCAAGAGTGCCATTCGCCGTAATTATCCGGTCGTCGGGCGGTTCCGGTATTTTTTCGAACACATTGGAGAATTCTTCCGCCAGTATTTTTTCGCCATGGACCGCGAAGAACTGCCGTTTAACCGTGCACAACGCTCCTGGGCCTACCGCGCTGCCAAGAACATTGATAACACGGTCGGCTTTGGCTCCACCCGCGACCTGCGTCCTACCGGTACCGTGATGTTTGTGAACTGCCCGTTCCCGACACTGGGGCAGGACGCGGCCCCGGTCTGTGATGTCACGCTCGGACCCTTTTGCCGCAAGCCCTACACCACCAATTCCCTGTTCAACATTTCTGGCATGAGCTTCGGCGCCATTTCAAAGCCTGCCGTGCAAGCCCTCTCACAGGGTGCCAAAGCAGCAGGTTGCTGGATGAATACCGGAGAAGGCGGCCTCTCGCCCTACCACCTGGAAGGCGGTGCGGACATTGTCTTCCAGGTCGGCACGGCCAAAAACGGGGTGCGTGACCTTAATGGCAATCTGGATGATGACAGGATTCGTGAAGTGGCCGCACACGACAGCGTACGCATGTTCGAGATCAAGATGAGTCAGGGTGCAAAACCCGGCAAGGGTGGCATCCTTCCGGGTGGCAAGGTCACCGCAGAAATCGCAAAAATTCGCGGCATACCGGTTGGCGATGATGCCATCAGCCCCAACCGTCACATCGATATCAACTCAAATACCGAACTGCTCGACATGATCAACCGGGTACGTGAAGTCTCCGGCAAGCCGGTCGGCTTCAAGGCCGTCATCGGCGCTTATGGCTGGCTGGACAAGCTGTTCGCAGAGATTACGGAGCGCGGCATTAAAAGCGCACCGGATTTTATTACCGTCGATGGTGCCGATGGCGGCACCGGCGCTGCACCCATGCCACTGATTGATGATGTTGGCTTGCCTCTGCGTGAAAGCCTGCCGTTGCTGATCGACAAGTTAAATGAATACGGGCTGCGTGAGCGTGTAAAGGTCATTGCCTCCGGGAAACTGATCACACCCGCCGATGTTGCGTGGGCGTTATGCATGGGTACCGACTTCGTGGTGTCTGCACGCGGCTTCATGTTCGCGCTGGGCTGCATCCAGGCATTGCAATGTAACAGGAATACCTGTCCGACCGGCATCACCACCCATAACAAACGCCTGCAAAAAGGCCTGAACCCGGCGGACAAAGCAGTACGTGTTGCCAGCTATGCAAGGAACATGACCTATGAAGTCGGCATCATCGCGCACTCCTGCGGCGTCAGGGAACCGCGGGAACTGCAGCGTTTCCATGCCCGGGTTGTCGGCAACAACGGACTGTCTGTCCCGTTGAACGAGTTGCACCCGGATATACAACCACCTGACAGTCAACCCGCGGACAGGAAACCCGGTACCGCCTGAAGGAACAGCCCATGGCGACCGGAACCGAGCATGCCATACTGTTTTTCTCCGGACTGCTGCTGCTCGCCATAGTCATTCAGCCGCTGGCCCGCAAGGCCCGCATCCCCTTTACAGCAACGCTGGTCGTTGCCGGCTACATCAGCTCTGAACTGCTGGTCAGGGCCGGCGTAGACACCGGCATCCGTGCGGAAAATTTCCATGATTTGATCTTCTTTGTTTTCTTGCCGGTACTGGTATTCGAATCGGCCTACAACATCAATGCAAGCTTGTTGTGGAAAAGCCTGCTGCCGATACTCTTTCTTGCCATTCCCCTGATGCTGTTATCTACCGTGATAACCGCCACCCTGGTCTACTTCGGCATCGGTCACCCGGCCGGTTTTCCCTGGATTGCAGCTTTGCTTACCGGTGCCCTGCTATCGGCCACCGACCCGGTTGCCGTGGTTGCCCTGCTGCGACAAATGGGTGTCTCGGAGCGGCTCGCCATGCTGATGGAGGGTGAAAGCCTGTTCAATGATGCCACGGCGATTGTGGTCTTCAGTGTGTTTCTGACGATTGCCACCGGAAGCGATGGCCCTATGTCACTGGCAGATGCCAGCCGGCATTTTCTCCGCGTATTCTTTGGCGGCATCCTGGTGGGAGCAGGCACAGGACTCATATTTGCAGTGCTGGTAAAACTGACCGGTGAAACGGTCATCAAGGCACTGGCTACCGTTATCAGTGCCTATCTTGCGTATCTCGTTGCCGAATCAGTGCTGCACGTATCCGGGGTTATGGCAGTACTCATCACCGGACTGATCATGGGTTACAGGAGCCAACATGCAGCACCCGGCACGGATACCGGTTTCGAGCAGAAACTCTGGGAATTCAACGCCTACGTTGCCAATGTACTGGTGTTCCTCCTCATGGGTGTAACCATCACCCTCGGCATGTTTGAAGAACGCTGGCTGGCCATGCTGATCGGCATAGTCGGAGTCCTGCTGGCACGCACACTGGGTATCCTCTCAGGTGTACCACTGCTGAACAGTTTAACGCCCATCGAGCCCATCAGCCGGCCCTTCCAGCTCGTAATGCTCTGGGGTGGTCTGCGTGGCGCAGTCACACTCGCCCTTGCCCTGTCCCTGCCAACAACACTTGATTACTGGTGGACCATCCAGTCCATTGCCTTCGGGGTTGTCCTGTTTACCCTGTTTATACAGGCCACGACAATTGCCCCCCTGTTGCGTCACTATGGCCTGAACAGGCATTGACAACGACATTAATACGCAAGCTCAGCACATCTACGGGCCACACATTATTGTTGCCACCTGCCCGGTTCACCGGAACCGTGAACGCCGTCCCGGTTTCCACCCGCATCACTACGCAATACTTGATGACAGCGCAGGGACCGGACGCATCGCCACGATCATTGCACACACCCCTGACATCGTGGCGCTTGAATCCGGTCCCTGACGTTTCGTCCAGCTGCTGCCTGGTGATGAAAACGTGCAGGGAACCGCGCCAGGTCAAGCACCTGGAACGCAGCATTGCCGTCGATGAGAGCGGGATAGCGACATCTTGCCGAACTGATTTTTACAAGCAACCCACCGAAATTTCTCCGGAATATCGCCACATCAAGCCATCCCCATGGTTATGCCGGTTGAAAATGCGGCCAACTTTGGGAATGATGGCGGCCTCAATCAGATCATTATCGTATTTCAGAGGCAGTTATGGGCAGTACGGCAACCAGTAAAACAGGAAAAAAGACACCAACAACGGTAAAAAAAGACAGCGGCAAAAAGAAGGCTGTCAGGAAAGCTGCCCCAAAAAAGGCCAAATCCCGCGCCACCCCGGTAAAAAAGAAAGCCGCCGTCAAGAAAAAGGCCGCCGCCCCAAAGAAGTCAACCCGCAAGAAGGCGGTTAGCAAGAAGGCAACGGCAAAGAAAAAAGCCCCCCTGAAGAAGGCTGCAACCAGGGCCGGGACAAAGTCCGTACAATCGCCGGAGCAACTCGCTGATACGACAACAGTCGCCGGAACAACACCCGGCCCCGCTGACGCTGCTTCAGATGCCGCGCAGGGAGACACCAATTCACTGTCCTGGATGGCTGCACAGGCGGCCAGCGCGCTGAAAGCAGTCAGGGCCAATCAAAATGCGCGGGCACAGGAGTTACTGGCCAAGGCTGAAATCAGCCCCTGCAACCCCGCCAAAGCCAGTAAGGAAACCAGTATCCTGGCTGAACCAGTCGCACCTGAAACAGGAATAACGGCGCAGCCCGATACAACGCCGACACCGGTCAAGACCGAGGCA
>DMKK01000022.1:12221-24325 GCA_003454335.1 Gammaproteobacteria bacterium
GAAAGCGGCGCAGCCCGATGAAACGCCGACACCGGTCAAGACCGAGGCAAAACAGGTCATAAAAGAACCACCGGCAGTTGTACTGGCCAAACAAACAGTGCCGGACAAAACACCACCGACACAATCCGCTCCAGTGGTCCAGGAACCAAGCAAACGGGAGCCCGTGAAGACAGCAACATCACAAGGCACTCCCGCACAGCCAGAAACAACAGAAAATACCGTAACAATTCAACCAGATACACCGCCTGCCCATGTTATTGCGGCCACATCGAAAGCACCCGGGACGCGACGCTCAATGCGGCCAATCCTGCTCACCGGGATCATCGTATTGGCTGGCGTACTGGGTGCTCGCGCCTGGTTCAGTGACAACGACACCGCTGACATCGCAGCGGTTCAGGACGGTGCAGGAACAGCACAGATCTCACCGGTGACTGCCAAACCATCCATAGAGGTAACTACCAGCGCGGCCAGTGAACAGACTGCCAAGCCCGCAACGGCTGCCACGCAAACAACTAGCTGGTCACCCGCCCCGCATCCAGAGCTGCCGGAACCGGCCAGCACCCTGGAGACGCTGCCGACAGTTGCTGCAACGCCCCCGGCAACAGCAGTTGACGAGGCCGTGGCCACTGAGTCCCCGCAGCAACAGGCAACGGCACAAACCACTGCTGCGGCACCACAACTCACCAGGCCGGTTGCACCGCAACCCGCTTATTATGCGCCTTCCTACGGCTATTACCCGCAACAACCGGTACGGCAGCAACCGCACTACCCGCCAGGGTATTCGCGCTAGGGTATTCGCAGGAGCCTGTCGAATTCAGCCTGTAGCAGGATGGGTAATGCGCAGCGTACCCGTCTTGCAAGCCTGATGGGTACAATCGCTCTTGCACTTCCCTGTGCACCGCGACACCCGGGCTATCCTGCCCATTGTCACTACATTCCTGTACCCATTCTGTGGACCACCATCTGGCCACTCCCGGCACTATTCAGGACAACCTCGGCGACCACACCACGGTGGTCAGACAGCACATCTGATACAACACGGTAACTGCTAAACTCCAGTTCCCCTGACAATAAAATCCAGTCCAGACGTTTACCACTCAATGGGAACGTTTCCAGCCCCTGTACACCGGGGCTGTGCGCATCCAGGCCCAGTTCAGCGGCTAACAAACGGACAGTTGAATCCTCGTGATGCCAGCCAGTATTGAAATCACCCATGACGATCATCGGACGCCCCCTGTCCCGCATCACGGCTATCAGTTCACGTGCCTGCTGGCGACGGGTAAATTCACTGGAAAAGTCCAGATGCACCGAAACAATATCAACCTTCAAATCCGGCTTGCCAGGCCAGTCAATGGTCGAAACAACAAAACCTTTCCGTATCATCGCCAGCGACGGGTCAAAGGTGACCGCCTGTGGCTGTTGTAGCTCGAAACCTGACAGCAACGCTGTGCCATAGGCCAGACCGGCACCCTCTACCTGGCGCCCGTTGACGGCCCATGAATACGGACTCCGTTCTGCCAGGTAGGCAAGATGGTTGAAGTTGCCGCTCCAGAAGGAAGGACCATCCGCCTCCTGCAAGGCAATCACATCAGGTTGTTCGCGGTTTAACATCACGGCGATGGCATCAAGATTGCCCCGTGTGGTATCGGTGGTTTGCAACAGCTGGTGAAAACTGTCGCCACGGCCGTGGGCCATATTCAGTGTCATGACCTTCAGACCTGAATCAGCAATACTGACCGGCTGTACCTGTGCCTTATCGGGAATTCCGAATGACTGGACAGCAGGGACGGTTCTCAGCTCGGTCGTGGCACAAGCCTGCAGGGACACCACAGACAACACGATGCCGGCACGCAGCACTTGCATCCACCACTCATTTACAAACTGTTTTTCAATACGCATAGCTCTGAACATGGCAATATCACCTTGAAGGAGTACCAGGAGCCAGTCGGACTTAGGGACCGGTAGGGTTATTGCGGAGACGATAGCTCTGCAGCTCGGTGTTCAGCCACTCGCCCGACGGCAGCTGTTCACCCTCCTCCGTGATAATAAAGTACGGCTTGCCCGTCATCAGGCTCCCGGTTGCGCAGAGTTCGATAAATTTCTCGGGCGTGTCAATATCATCCTTAAAATGCTGGTATTTCTTGTCGATGTGTTGCGCAGCTTCACTGCCACTATAGCGAGAAGTATTCCGTTCAAAGGTCACATCGGATTCCTTTACATAGGTAATCAGGTAGTGAACCGTCGCATGAATATCCTCTGTCTGACCGGCCACACTCCTGGGCACAATCACGATCATTAAAATCATGGCCAGCAGCAGCAACTGCCAGTGGAATGCCTGTACCGGGCGGCATTGTCCCCCGGCCAGCAGGGTCATCATTGGTGTGCGAACAGTTTTGATTTCACTCAGTCCCATTGTTAATTCTCCATGCTGATTATAAGCCGCACGAATTATCATTGAATACAACACTTTGCAATATGACCCTGCGCGCCAATCTATTGTCCGCAGACACACCAACAGTAGTTAGATCTATTCTAACCTGGTGGATAGCAATAAGTTGTATCGCGCTGCGGTATTCCGGTGGGATAGTCGTTTCCCGCCGTTTTTTATCGGGTCCATTCAAAATTCTGCAACGGCCGGCCCTGATCTTCGCAATCCAGACACTCTACCTTGACCTGGATTCCCTGGCTGTTGCTTCCCTGTGAGTTCACCGACCGGCCCAACCCACCCTCCCGGTTACTGTTTGAGGTATCAACACCACCGAGTTCCACCCACTCCCCCAGCCTGCTACGCACAACCGTCCCGGCATTCTGCGTTTTGAAAACACCGCGCCGTTGACCGGGCTTGTTGGCATGCTGCATGATTTCCAGCGTCACCTCGTCACCCTGCAGGCGGGGTACCACATAAAACCCGCTGGTGACATCCTGCCACTGCGTTGATCGCCGTGCATAGGGAACACCACCACCATAGTAGCCTTCTGTCGTCTGTACCGGTATCCGGGTGCCGCTGTTGATATAGGCCGGCCGGCCCTCGAGGGCCTGTACCCGGGACCGGGATGTCTGCGCCTGTTGCACCTTGCTGTCGTGGAGCCTGACATGCGCACGTGAACCGTCGACAGGATAGCCGGGCGAGTTAATACTGAAGCGGCTGTCACCGGCCTTGATATCGGCACTGGCACGATAACCGGAAGAACCACGTGTAACATCATCCTGGTTACCCACCGTGATCACCAGACGTCTTGGCGGCCGGTCAAGATTCACCAGTAATTGTTTGATTTCCTTTATCCGAGCCGGTGATGCCTTGATCACCAGGTTATTTCCCATGCCGGTGACCGTCCCCTCCGCGCCCACAAAAGGCTGAATAACCGGCAGAATTTCATCCAGGGGTCGTGACTTGAGCTCAATGACCTCAATCGGGTAATCCGAAAACACCTGCGTGCTGCTCGCCAGACAAAACAGGCCGATACACAGTCTCATTACCCCACAAAAGCGCATGCCTTACATCTCCTCATCAGCAACGGTTTCATCATCTCAGAACAAACCTGCTATTAACACCCTTCCGGAAATCCGGATGCTAGAATTAACCCCCCTGTCACTCGTGAGATTAACCAAATGACCAGTATTGGTACCCCGTTATCAGCCACTGCCACACGCGTTCTCCTCTGTGGGGGTGGCGAACTCGGCAAGGAAGTTGTCATTGAACTGCAACGACTGGGTGTTGAAGTGATCGTGGTCGATCGTTATGACAATGCTCCCGCCATGCAAGTGGCACACCGCAGCCACACCCTGTCCATGCTGGATGGCGCAGCGCTGCGCGAAATCATTGAAAAAGAACAACCGGATTTCATCGTGCCGGAAATAGAGGCCATTGCGACAGACATGCTGGTTGAGCTTGAAAGCGAAGGCTATACCGTCATCCCGACAGCCCGCGCTGCGCAATTAACCATGAACCGTGAGGGTATCCGTCGCCTTGCGGCCGAAGAACTTCAGATCAGGACCTCGCCGTTTCGTTTCGCCACAAACCATGATGAATTCACTGCGGCCGTTCATGCCATCGGCCTGCCCTGCGTGGTAAAACCCATTATGAGTTCGTCCGGCAAGGGGCAAAGCACCATCAGGGAACCCGCAGAGATCGATCCCGCATGGAAATACGCACAGCAAGGTGGCCGCACCGGTGCCGGCAAGGTTATTGTTGAAGGTTTCGTAGATTTTGATTATGAAATCACCCAGCTCACCGTTCGCCACGCCGGTGGCACCAGTTTTTGTGAACCCATCGGTCATGTACAGGTAGACGGTGACTACCGCCAGTCCTGGCAGCCGCAGCCCATGAGTGAACAGGCACTTGCCAGCGCCCGTGATATTGCCGGAAAAATCACCGCGGCACTTGGCGGGCGTGGCATCTTCGGGGTAGAGCTGTTCATCAAGGGGGACGATGCTATCTTCAGCGAGGTCTCACCACGCCCGCATGATACCGGCATGGTCACCATGATTTCCCAGGACCTGTCGCAATTTGCCTTACATGCCCGCGCCATACTGGGACTGCCTATTCCCAATATTCATCAGCAGGGGCCGTCTGCATCCAGTGTAATTCTCGTCGAGGGGACATCATCAAAAGTCAGCTTTGAAAACCTCGAAATAGCATTAAGTATGCCTGATACACAGTTGCGTCTATTTGGTAAACCTGAAGTCAATGGCCAGCGCCGCATGGGGGTACTACTGGCCAGAGGCAGTTCCATTGATGCAGCATTGCAGACAGCCAGGCAAGCCTCAGCCACGGTGACGACCACACTCTAACCGTTACACTCAAGGGCATTGATACCATCATGAATGACACAGACCTGATCGCGCAGCTTGAATCACTGGAAACCCGCCTCATGCACCAGGAGGCCTCCCTTGACGAAATAACCCGCACCCTGCTCAGGCAGGAGCAATTGGTCAACAGGCAACTGCAGGCAATCGAGACTCTCCAGGGTCAGCTCCAGTCACTCACCGACGCAGGCAGTAGCCCTGCCAGCGAGGAACCACCCCCACCGCACTACTAGGAGCCTGTCGGACTTATCATCCCCGGCCGGTAATACCCAAAAGGTGTGATCCAGGCACTGTTTTGCGGGTTACCGTGTCAGGGACAGACAGCTTGATCCTCTCAAGAATCATCATGATGCAGCCGACAAGGTGGCTGACCTGAACTGAAAAACTCTTCATCAACCTGCCCCGGGTAACAATCAATGAATGTGCTTCCTTTAATTACACAGATCGCAGTTATATTCACGCTGGTTGCACTCATCTGGCTTACTGTCCAGGCATTCAGAAAAAAACCCGCATGGGGCCTTGCCGTTATGCTGTTATCTCCGGTCAGTGCCGTCTTCTTTGGTATCAAGTACTGGGGTGATGAAAAGAAGGCCTTCCTGACCTATATTATGAGCTTTGTGACAACTGCAACACTTGCCCTGTACCTGTTCAGCACGTGGGGTGGGTGGGAACTGATACGTACCACCTACCATGTCGACCGGGGAATACAGTCCCGGATGCTGACAGCACAGGATGCTGAACACTTCATGAAGGCCAGCCTGTCGTTCACTGAAAAATCCGGACTCAATATTCAGGATGAAGCAAGGATGGATCAAGTCAGCAAAAAACTGGCCAGCGAGGCCGAGGCACAGGCGGCCAGGGAACAGGCAGCCGCTGAAGCCGCCAAAGATGACAATATGGATGTCGATACCATTGCAAAAAAGGTCGCGGCAACAAAGGAGCGTTACCGGCTCGTGTACCTGCCAATCAAGGTGGCGGACGCAAAAAACCACGTAGGGTCCACCGTCAAGATAACACGCAAGAATGTCCCCGAAAAAGAATACCGCCTGATTGGCGCTTCCGGCAGGCGGCTTGAATTATCCCAGCACGCAGGCCGTGGTTCCTATTCATTCCATTACAATACCCGCGACATAGAAAAGATCAGGGTCCTCACCAGGCAGCAGTACTGATTCAGCGCTGCCATGGCATACAACAGCACGCCGCACTTACCTTGCCGCCGGGCCGGGGCGGTTGCTTGCCATATACTACTGTGTATTCAGACATATCGCTGCGATTCGTGTTGCCCTGATAACGACGTATCATTCTGCCCGGATAATGACACGGCGGCCGACTATCTGTTATGTTTACCCTGTAACCAGCCGAAACATTATAAATAATGAATTCACCCGGAAGCACAATCACTCTTATTGTTGCAGGCATTCTGCAGGCTGTCAGCCTGCCTGCCTGTGCGGATGATATTGCAACATTGCTTTGCAATTTCAAACACGGGCAAATCGAGGTCGTCATCAACTACACGAAAGGAACTGCAAATGGCGCCACTGCAATCATAGAGGACAAGGAAATAATCTGGACGCCCGGGGGAAAAAAGCAAGGCATGGCCGTTATTAACCGCTACACGGGCATCATGCAACTCAGCAAGGGCAGCAAGGAGTTCTACGGGAGCTGCAACAAAAAACCGGAATAACAGTATCCCGCAACTACGAACCGGATATTCATAAAGCCCGGCCGCTCCCCCGCTACGCAGGCTGGTAAATACTGCAGTGCAGGATACGCTTCTCGATTTCATCATCCACCATGCGATATTTTTCGCTGTCCAGATCACGGTATTTTTGTTTAAATTCCAATTCCATAATACTCGGCGGCAGCCTGTCAATAGACGGCATAAAATCTGCCTCGGACAGTTGCCCGTTCATACGCTGCAGCAACAAACGGACCTGTGGCGCTGTACCTGTAGCCTGCTCGGCAAGCCGCACACCGGCCCTGTCGGCCAGCAGGTCATCGAAGCTAAACCCGGTACCATCCCTGGAATCATCCAGTTCCTTGAACAAGCCGATAGCATTCGCCAACCCGCCGCCAGCAGACACCGTCAGCGCCGCCGACACAGTAAAGTGCTGCGCCAGATCATGGCGATTCAGGACTGTCAGGTACATTCGCCGTGGCCGTGGTGCAGGCGGCACATCGACAAACCGGCCAACATCGACACCCAGCACATACATGGCCAGTGTCAGTAACATCGCGCGATTTTCTGCCTGCAGATCACCCCGTTCATCCGCGCGCAAACCGGCCAATTTAAACAAGGGCGGAAATACCTTTTCCAGCGAAACCCGATGACTGGCCTGTTCACCCGCAAGCCGGTTCAATTTATTGTAGTAAGCCAGCACCCGGGCCTTGTCTTCTGTTGAGAACAGCAACCCGTAGCCCCTGGACTTCAGGCGCGCAGCCAGTTCCGGATGCCATTGATAGACCACGACCACCCGCTCTTCATTAACACGGATTTCCCCGACGGCCTGCATCACAGTTCGATACTCAGCGAACTCTTCCAGCATGTGCGCATGCAGAAACTGCAGCACGGGATTAAGCAGCCATCCGGGCAGGCTCAACCGGCCAATCTTGAGAGCATCAATACGCATGCTGTCAGCTGTTGGTGAAAGGCGCGCCGATGCATTCACGTAGTTGCCCGAGTATTTCTGCGGCAATCTGTACGTCAGGCTGACACCCACACTGGCAGGATAGAGATCAACCCGGGAATTGATACCCAGAGTGCTGGCCATCGAATAATTCAGCAGCAGATTAAGATCGCGCTCTGACAGGGCAAGCGTACGAATTCCGCCATGCTTTAATCGCCGCGGGTCGTGCAGCCTGAGCAATTGCTTGATGCGCTCGACATCCTCGTGGGACAGGCTTTTACCGGACTGTATCAAGGGTGTCTGTTCGACACCACTCACTACGAACACCACCGGAATGACTAACAGCGCAATCAGCAGCAGGACCAGCAGACTCTTGATGATGACAAACATAGATCCTCGGGGAATTACCCGGCTATTGGGCTAACGCTCACTCCCGCGCATAAACCCGAGCGACAGGAAACCCGTCACAACCACGACCAGCGTACCGCAGACCCCGATCATCATTACATGCAAGGGGAAGCCCCAGCCGGCATCGGCAAACCAGGTGCTGGATACCGTCGCCCAGGCAACAAACAACACCCCCGCAACAGTAGCAAGCATGGCCTGGCGAGGCTGCATGCCCCTGTATAAAAGCGCACACAGGAACAGCCCCAGCATGCCACCACCAAAGACAGCCGAGATCTTCCACCATACATCCAGCGCACTTTTGGCATCGATCATCACCAGACTCGCCACTGTCGCCAGCACACCAATAACTGCCGTTGCCATACGAATAATGCTTACCTGCCTGGCATCATCGGCATACGGGTTCAGCAGGCGTTTGTAGAAATCGACAGTCCACACTGTTGCAGAACTGTTTAACGAAGAGTCCAGTGTGCTCATGCCCGCAGCCAGCACGCCGGCGATCACCAGCCCCACCAACCCGGTTGGTAATTCATTGACGATAAAAAACGGGAAAACCCGGTCGGCCTTCTCAGGCAGGCCTGCCGTCGGCACATTAAGATAATAGACAAACAGAGCGGTACCGATCATAAAGAACAGGGCGGAAACCGGTATGTACAGCAAGCCGCCCAACCACAGTGATTTTTTCGCCTCCGCTTCACTCGGTGCCGACAGAAAACGCTGGATATAGTTCTGATCAACGCTGAAGTTCTTCAGGTTTTCAACAATACCAAAGACAAAAATAACCCAGAAACCCTGAATGACAAAATCAGGGTCCATCGAACCGAGGGCAAACTTGTGTTCTCGTATCGCGGTCGCACTGAGTTGCTCCCAGCCGCCGGGCAGATGACTTATCAGCAGGAACAGGCAGAACAGTCCGCCCAGCAACAGGACGATAGACTGTACAACATCCGTCCAGATAACGGCAGCAAAGCCACCAGCCAGTGTATAGGCAATCGTCAAGCCACCCAGGACCAGTATCAAGGTTGTGATATCGACAGCCAGCAAGGAAGCAAGCGCAAGCGCCGTCAGGTACAGCACCACAGCAAAACGTCCAATCTGCAGCAGGATATAGGCTGCACCCATGTACACCCGCGCCCATATACCAAAGCGTTGTTCCAGGTATTCATAGGCCGTGGTTTTTACCCTGTTCCGGTACAGCGGAATGAACCAGCGTGTCGCAATAATAATGGCGACCGGCAGGGTCAGTGAAAATACAAATGGCCGCCAGTCGGAGCCATAGCTTTTTCCGGGGTTGGCAAGGAAACTGATACTGCTGAGATAGGTGGCCAGCAGGGACAAACCGATCGCCCAGCCCGGGATCAGCTTTCCTGCCAGGGTAAAACCGTCCATGGTGCCGCTGCGCCTGACAAACCAGGCGCCGAAACCGGCTGTTGCCAGCAAGTAAAGCGCAGCGATCACATAGTCAACCGTTGCTACCGTATGGGTTTCCATGTACGACGCAGTTTACCTGTAAGTATGGGAAGGAACGGTACCCGGCATAAACCGGATATGCAGCATTATGCAACAACAGGATTACGCAATTCACCGACCCCGGTCACATCCACTACTACCTCATCGCCGGGTTGCAGGTATTTGGGTGGCGTAAATCCCATACCCACACCGGCAGGTGTGCCGGTTGCAATAATATCACCGGCAAGCAATGTCATGCCGGCTGACAGCACGGCAATGATGGTGGGCACATCAAAGATCAGCTGGTTGAAGTTCGCACTCTGGCGTTGTTCCCCGTTGACGAAGCATTTTACCTCGATGTCTTCGGGCGCAGGCATGACACTGCGGTGTACGACCACCGGACCCATAGGCGCAAAGCCATCCAGGCTTTTCGCTCGAAACCACTGATAATGATCTTTTTGCAGGTCACGGGCGGATATATCATTGATAGCGGTATAGCCAAACACATGGTCCCATGCATCTTCGGCTGCAATATCACGCCCGTCCTTACCGATAATCAATGCCAGTTCGGCCTCATAATCCAGCTTCTGTGTATAGGCCTGGTATGCCGGAACAGGCTCACCGGGCGCAATCACAGCAGTCGTTGCCTTGGTAAAGATAATCGGCTGCCGGGGTGCCTCGCCGGAGGTCTGCATCTTGGCTGCAATCTCCTGTGCATGATCAAGATAATTCTTGCCCAGGCAGAGGATATTACGGCGCGGCACGGGAATCGGCGCCATCGGTTTGACCTCGCTGAACGGTCTGCAGGCACACCCCTTGTCCAGTGCCTGCTGCGCCAGCGACCGGACCGGGGCTATCGCTTTATCCCCTGCCTGCACCAGTGCTTCGAGGGTGTCAGCCGCAGGCCGTACCGACAGGTCTCTGCCTGCCGCAACAACATCAATGACGATATCATCAAGCAGGACGCCCAGTTGACCATTCTCGAGAGTTAGAAATTTCATTATTCTGCACCGAACGTATCACAGTCACCCACATCACCCGTGGTAATGCCTTGCTTAAACCAGTGCACCCGTTGTTTGGATGTCCCGTGCGTAAACGATTCCGGCACCACATAACCCTTCCCTTCTTTTTGCAGACGGTCATCACCGATGGCGCTGGCTGCATTGAGTGCTTCTTCGATATCACCCCGCTCCAGTATCTGGCGACTGCGATCGGCATGATTGCCCCAGAGACCGGCAAAACAATCTGCCTGCAATTCCAGTTTCACCGAAAGCGCATTGGCACCGGACTTGCCAAGTCCGCGTTGTGCCTTGTTAACCTGGCTACTGGTACCGAGCAGATTCTGCACATGATGTCCAATTTCATGGGCAATCACATAGGCCTGTGCAAAATCACCGGAAGCACCATGACGGCTTTTCAGGTCGTCAAAAAATGCCAGATCAATATAGACCTTCTTGTCTGCCGGGCAGTAGAACGGACCCATGGCTGCACTGGCCATGCCGCAGGCAGAATTAACCCGGCCGGTAAACAGCACCAGATTTGGCTTTTCGTAGTTGTAACCGGACTGCCGGAAGATCGCACTCCAGGTGTCCTCGGTGTCGGCCAGCACCACAGAAACAAACTCGGCCTGCTCCTGTCCCTTCGCCGTGGGTTGATAGTCAGTCTCGGTGGTGGTCGGGGCAAGGCTCTCCTGGAGTTGAAAAACCACGCGCGGATCTACACCGAGAAAATAGGCAAGTCCCATGGCAATGACCACCGTACCTATGCCCCCCTTGGCCAGCCTCCCGCCTGCCCGGGTACCACGACGGTCTTCAATATGCGAACTCCTGCGTCCGGTTTTCCACCGCATAACATTCTCCTGACTCCACAGCAATCACCACAGTATAGAGCAAATTCAGAGGCAGGCTGGCAAAATCAGCGCCTGGCAGTTTACTGTCATTCTGTTTTCAGTCACTATTCAGGTATGCATAACGAGACTACAGTAAACACACCGGACAAGGGGCGTAGCGGCCTGCAAATCATGCTGATCGTACTAATCACCATTATCGTGACCGCTGCCCTGACCTTCTGGATCGTACGCAGCTATATCTTCCCCGCAGAATTCAAACCTGTACAGCTATCCGCCAGTGAAGAGCAGGTGCTGGAACAGAAGCTGGAGCGCATTGATCAGATCCAGTCACATCGAACGCGCGGTGCCGCCAAGGCAGCCAAACGCGCGGCAACAGATGCCACGGATGTCCTCGAACCCGAACCCTACAGTGAACAGGGCGCCAGTCGCAGCGTCTCACTGACGGAGCGTGAACTCAACGGCATGCTGGCGAAGAATACTGACCTGGCAAGGAAACTGGCGATCGACCTGTCTGACGACCTGATGAGTGCCAAATTACTGATCCCGGTTGACGAGGATTTCCCGATCATGGGCGGGCAGATTCTCAAGGTCCGCGCCGGGATGGAACTTGCCTACCGGGACAACCGTGCAGTTGTCATCCTGAAAGGCGTCAGTGTCATGGGGGTACCGATACCGAACGCGTGGCTCGGTGGCATGAAGAACATTGACCTGGTGGAATACTACGGAAGTGAAACCGGCTTCTGGAAGGCCTTTGCCGACGGCGTGGAAAACGTCCATATCGAGGATGGCAACATTACCCTGCTGCTGAAAGAATAGCGACCGGCAGCTCAGCCCTTCCTGCCTAGGAGTCTGTCGGACTTAGGAACAATCTACTGCGCTGATGGGAGAGCGGCCCAAATGTCCCCAATTTATCGTTACGTAGGCTCACTATGCGCCTCAAAATTGTGACCATTTGTTCTCGCTCTCCC
>DMKK01000219.1 GCA_003454335.1 Gammaproteobacteria bacterium
TGCTGGTTCAGCATGCCGGTTACCTGATTGCAAACCCGGGTGCCCATCTTACCCTGGAGGGCAGTACCGATGAGCGTGGTTCCCGTGAATACAATATTGCGCTCGGAGACCGGCGTGCACTTTCGGTGCAGCGTGTGCTGGAGTTGAATGGTGTTGCACCCGGGCAGATCACTGTTGTCAGCTACGGAGAAGAAAAGCCGGCAGCAGAAGGATACAGCGAAGCGGCCTGGCGTCTGAATCGTCGTGTCGAGCTGTTGTACTAGGATGACTCCGTTGGCTATACGCTCAGCCATATTGACCGTACTGTTGATTGCTGCTGCAACAGTGGTGCCGTTACAAACGGCAGATGCTGCTTCAACAAAGGAACGCCTCGACAGTATCGAACGCAAGCTGGATTCCCGCGGGTTGCTCGATATGCTGAGCCGGATTGAGCAGATGCAACGTGATATCCAGCAACTGCGAGGTGAAATCGAGTTGCAGACGCATACTCTCAAGGATATCCAGCGCCGCTCGCGTGAGCAATACATGGACATTGACCGGCGCTTGCAGCAGCTCGAATCCGGCAATACGGCTATGCCGGTACCGGTTGCGCCAGGGGCTGTTACACCGCCAGCAGTGACAGCACCTGACCCGCTTCACCGGCCGCCGATGAGCCGGCCACCCGGGGCGGCGGCTGTTGTTACCCTGCCTCCCCAGGCAGGTGAGAAGGAGGAGTACGACACGGCACTGGCGGTCCTCAGGGAAGGACGTTATGCAGAAGCCGTGCAGGCGTTTAACCGGTTTCTGGTGAACTACCCGGGAAGCAGTTATGCCGATAATGCCAGTTACTGGCTGGGCGAGACCTATTATGTCACCCGTGATTTTAACAGGGCACTGGTGACGTTCCAGGGGCTGGTTGAACAGTATCCGAACAGTCCAAAGGTAGCAGACAGCCGCCTGAAAATGGGCTATATACATTACGAGAAGCAGGATTGGTCGGCGGCACGGCAGACGCTGGATGCAGTTGTTTCAGATTATCCCGGTTCCACCGCGGCGCGTCTCGCCAGTGACCGTTTAAAGAAGATGAAGAAAGCAGGACATTAATCAATCAGTAAGCTGTATTTTGTTTCACGTAGCCCGTAGGATGTGCTGAGCCAGCGAAGCTTCCGCGTCCTGCTCACGCCCCTCACCTACATCCGTGTAGGCGAAGTGCATCGGTCGCGACATGATGTGCTGAATGTTGTGACCGTACCCGTCAATTGTCAGTGCACAACCCCGCCATGTCAGATACTTCCCGCCTGCGTGTCACCGAGATTTTCTTCTCCCTGCAGGGTGAATCGACTCTGGTCGGGTGCCCGACTGTTTTTGTACGCCTGACGGGTTGCCCGTTGCGTTGCGGGTATTGTGATACTGAATACGCCTTCCAGGGTGGTGAATGGATGTCGCTCGATGCCATCGTGGAGCAAGTGTCTGCCTATCGGTCGCGTTATGTCATGGTGACCGGTGGTGAGCCCCTGGCGCAACCGAACTGCCTGCTGTTATTACAATTACTGTGTGATGCCGGTTACCAGGTGTCGCTGGAAACCAGTGGAGCGCTGGATATCTCCGCAACTGACTCGCGGGTGATCAGGGTGATGGATCTGAAGACGCCGGGTTCCGGCGAAGTCGAACGCAACCTGTATGACAATATCAATTGGTTGCAGCCGCATGACCAGGTGAAATTCATTATTTGCAGTCGGTCTGATTATCAATGGGCGAAGAAGATGATTAGCGAACATGGCTTGAACGACCGTTGCGAGATATTGCTTTCACCCAGCCACGGCCAGCAGAATGCCACGGAACTGGCAGACTGGATATTGCAGGACCAGCTGCCGGTGCGCATGCAGATACAGTTGCACAAGTATCTGTGGGGCAATGAACCAGGTCGCTAGTAATCTTTGGATATATTACAGGTGTGTCTATGTATGTAGGAGCGTCGTCCCCGGCGCGATCGCGGCTGGAAGCCGCTCGTTTACCGGATATTGCAGGAGCACCCTGCAGGTTCGCCGAACTTACTATCTGATGACGGCATCATGAACAAAGCGGTGGTATTACTTTCCGGTGGACTTGATTCCGTGACAGCGCTGGCGCTGGCCCAGGAGCAGGGTTTTGACTGCTACGCCCTGAGCCTGGATTACGGCCAGCGCCATGATGCCGAGCTGAATGCGGCAAAACGGCTGGCACGGGCAGCCAAGGTGCAGGCGCACAAGGTTATCAAGCTGGGGCTTGGCGATTTCGGTGGTTCGGCACTGACCGATGATGCCATTGCCGTTCCGGACCATGAAGTACCGGGCATACCGGTAACCTATGTGCCGGCGCGCAATACCGTGTTTCTGTCGCTGGCGCTGGGCTGGGCGGAGGTGCTCGGTGCGTGGGACCTGTTTATCGGTGTGAATGCGGTGGATTACTCCGGTTACCCGGATTGTCGACCGGAATTTATTGCCGCCTTCGAACGGCTGGCACAGTTGGCAACCAAAGGTGGTGTCGAGGGAGGAAAGTTCAG
>DMKK01000146.1 GCA_003454335.1 Gammaproteobacteria bacterium
TTTTCCAGTCGTATCAAGGGCGTATTGCCTTCACCAAGACTGATGACGCGGGTATCCGCAGAGACCGGCATGCGGTCGCGGTAATGCTCAATCAAACCGGTGTAACGTGTTCCAGTAGACATGCAGTTAATCCTTCAATAGTCAGTTAGTCGCAGTTCAGATGCTCCAGCCGGATGCGCATGATATCACCATGGATGCTGTCCAATGCTTCAATCTGCCCGATGGCCGCATTCATCTGACGTTCCTGGACCACATGCGTCAGCAAAATAATAGACGCCTCATCGACGCCTGTCGGCGGTTCTTTCTGCAAAATGGCCTCGATACTGATACCGCTGTTGCCGAGGATACTGGCCACCTCGGCCATCACGCCCGGCTTGTCCGATACCTGCATGCGCAGGTAGTACGCCGTTTCAACATCATCCATGGCAAGAACGGGAATATCGGTGATGGCGTTCGGCTGGAACGCAAGATGTGGCACCCGGTTGCCCGGATCGGCTGTCAGTGTGCGCACGATATCCACGATGTCCGCAACCACGGCCGAGGCCGTCGGTTCCGCACCGGCACCCGCACCATAATATAGCGTCGGGCCAACCGCATCGGCATTGACCAATACCGCGTTCATCACGCCATCGACATTCGCAATCAGGCGACGTTCCGGAATCAGGGTTGGATGCACCCGCATCTCGATGCCCTGCGCCGAGCGCCGGGTATAACCCAGATGCTTGATGCGGTAACCGAAGGCCTCGGCATACGCCACGTCCTCGCGGGTAATACGGCTGATACCCTCCGTGTACACCTTGTCGAACTGCAGGGGAATACCAAAGGCAATGGACGCCAGGATGGTCAGCTTGTGCGCGGCATCAATGCCCTCGACATCAAAGGTCGGGTCGGCCTCTGCATAACCCAGCGCCTGTGCTTCTTGCAACACATCGGCAAAATCCCGCCCCTTGTCGCGCATTTCGGTGAGAATGAAATTACCGGTGCCATTGATAATACCGGTCAGCCACTCGATCTGGTTGGCAGAGAGCCCCTCGCGCAATGCCTTGATGATCGGGATACCGCCGGCAACGGCGGCTTCAAAGGCCACCATGACACCCCTGTCCTGTGCCGCGGCAAAGATCTCGTTGCCATGCATGGCAATCAGCGCCTTGTTGGCNNNNGTGACCACGTGCTTGCCATTGGCAATCGCCTTCAGCACCAGTTCACGTGCCGGCTCATAGCCACCGATGAGTTCAACGATTATGTCAACATCGGGGTTCTCAACGAGTGCAAACGCATCATCACCGACACTGATGGCATCAATACCGGGCAAACCGGCCGGGTCATACTCACGTGCCGCTGCATGACTGACAATGATACCGCGACCGGCACGCCGGGTGATTTCTTCTGCATTGCGGTTTAATACATTAAACGTACCACCACCCACTGTGCCGAGGCCCAGCAGGCCAACCTTGACCGGATTCAACTGAATTACCCTCCTGATGCTTTGTGTGGTTACACCACACCAACTTGATTTTGATCCCTGTTAAACATGTCCCGAATACAACGAATGGCCTGACGGGTGCGGTGCGGGTTTTCAATCAGGCCAAACCTGACGTAATCATCACCGTATGAACCAAACCCGATCCCGGGCGAAACGGCAACCTTGGCATCGCTTAACAGTTTCTTGGAAAATTCCAGGGAACCCATTTCCTGGTAGGGTTCCGGTATCTTTGCCCACACGAACATGGTTGCCCTGGGGACATCCACCGGCCAGCCCAGTGCATGCAGGCCGTCACACAAGACGTCACGGCGCTCACGGTACATGTTTGCAATGTCTGTCACGCAATCCTGCGGTCCTTCAAGCGCAGCAATCGCGGCCACCTGGATCGGTGTAAACATGCCGTAGTCCAGGTAAGACTTGATCCGCGTCAGGGCGGCAACCAGCGTCTCGTTGCCGCACATGAAACCCACCCGCCAACCCGGCATATTGTAACTCTTGGACAGGGAGAAAAACTCCACTGCAACATCCATGGCACCCTCGACCTGCAGGATGGACGGTGCTTTGTAACCATCAAACACCAGGTCCGCATAGGCCAGATCCTGGATGACCCAGATTTCGTGTTCGCGTGCGATGGCGACCACCTTTTCGAAAAACTCCAGTTCCACGCACTGGGTCGTCGGATTACCCGGAAAATTCAGCACCAGCATCTTGGGCTTGGGCCAGGAGTCCTTGATGGCCTTTTCCAGTTCCGCGAAGAAATCCACCCCCGGACGCAGCGGCACATGCCGGATATCGGCGCCGGCAATGGCGAAGCCGTAAGGATGGATCGGGTAAGCCGGATTAGGCACCAGCACGGCATCGCCAGGGCCCACGGTCGCCAGCGCCAGGTGCGCCAGCCCTTCCTTGGAACCGATGGTGACGATCGCATGCCGCTCCGGATCCAGGTCAACATCATAGCGGCGCTGGTACCAGTCACAGATGGCCTTGCGCAGACGGGGAATCCCGCGCGACAGGGAATACCGGTGGGTATCGCCCCGCTGGGCAGCCTCGACCAGCTTGTCGACGATATGCTGTGGCGTCGGCTGGTCCGGGTTACCCATGCCAAAATCAATAATATCCTCGCCGCGCGCCCGCGCCGCCGCCTTCAACTCATTGACAATATTGAAAACATACGGGGGCAGCCGTTTGATGCGGGCGAATTCTTCTATCACACTGGTAACCGGTTATTTCTTTGCAGATGAAGAGATTACAGCAATTCCCCTGACCTGCCAAACTTACCTTGTTACTCGCGCCCTGCCTGCGTATCTTTC
>DMKK01000141.1 GCA_003454335.1 Gammaproteobacteria bacterium
AAATTCCACGGCGAAGGTGTCTACCTCTGGAAAAACGGGGATAAATATGTCGGCCTGTTCAGGGACGGCAAGAAACACGGCGCGGGAACCTTACATACCGAATCCGGAACCATTAACCAGACTTGGAAAAATGGGCGTAAGATTACTGAGAGCCGGATTTCTCAACGCTGACAAAGCGAAAGTTGTATTGAACCCTTCTGATTGTATAGCGGCTCCGAGCTGCTTTTATCAACCATAACCGCTGTCCGATTCCGATCCGTCCGGGGCGAACGGGACGCGCGCATAACGCGCGCGCCCAAATCATCAGTACTGCCAGGATCGGAAGCGCTCACCCCAATGCGCCAGCCGGATCTTGATACGCGAGCCATGGCGCTCGATAGCAGATCCGATAAGGATCGCCGACACGCCCAGGGCTGCCAGACTGGCCCAACTGCCTAGATCAAAAATCTGGATGGCATATTGGACCTGGTAACCGAGTCCCACCAGCAGGGTCAAACCGCCGAGAACAAAGACCACCCGCTGCTCGACCATGTATCCGTACACAATCACCAGCAGTCCCAGCATCAGGCACAGCGCGGCCATGATGACTCCGCCAAATATCACAAGATTGGCCAGCAACCCTGAGGTTAAGACCCCGGTCGCAAGACGCCGGTAACCGGCACCGCCAGTGCCGGTACGCAAAGAGATCTCCAGCACCAGTGCGGCCACCGTGAATGTAAACACCGGCAGATACACCTCACTCACGCCCGGGAAAGCGTTGGAGGCCAGGTAGGCGACACCGAAACCGGTGGCGGTGGCCGGTAAAATCGACAAACGCTCGAGGAACGCACGGGTCCGAAGCCTGCCATCGAGCTGCAAAGTCACGTGGCGCAACACCAGGAAGACCATCACCGACATGACCGTAAACACAAAAGCATCAGCGGCGTAAAGCCACAGGCCGCGTCCCAGCATCACGCCCAGGGGCAGGAGCTGCAACCCGCGGGCGATAACCCCTTCAGGTGTTTTCAATCCAGCATCGACACGCTTGGCATGGGTATTTTGCATCAAGACCAACAGCGTCAGTGCCAACGCCAACCATCCGGTGAGGTCAGTGGCACGTAAGGGAACCAACAGTGCTGCGTTCGTGAGCAAATACAGTGCGGTGAAACGTCCCGCGGAACCCCGGGACAACACCATAAACCCGAACCAGATGACGGGCGCCAGCACCAGTAAGGCGATACCTGCCGTTATGAGCGCTGTCGCCGGATCGCCCGCTCGCCAGGTGACAAAGTGCGGATAGACCACGTTGATACCGTCCAAGGCCCACTGCGAGTATACGAATCCGCCGAGGATGGCAAAGTTCGCGGGCACCGATGCGAGCGCCAAGATCAACAACAGACGCGCGCCTTTACTCTCCCGAATCCAGTGACTGCTGACAACCCCGAGGAATGCCAGACCTGCTGTGTGCGCAAGCAGCAACAAGTAACGGTAGACATCATTGCCACTCTCCCAGCCCTGGAACAGAAAGATCGATACAGACGCTACCAGGACCGCAGCGCCAAACCCGCGTAGCAGTTTTGGCAGGGCCTTGATACCGGGGTTGGATGACACCGTGCTCACCTCGGATTGCGGTGCTGTTACGGCATTAGACTCAGTTGTCATCGTTGTTCTCCTTGTTTGCCATTAGGTTTTCGAGTTCAGCGCGCAGCGCCTCGCGTTCTTCGGCACCCAAATATTCTCGCTCGAGCGAGTCACCCACATCAGGACTCCCCGCTTCGAGCTCCGCCCCTACGACCTTGACCTCCCAGCGTTCAAAGGCGTCGGCCACATCGCTAACAACGGTTTCATCCATGCCCGCGATGGAATTGAGGGCCTCGGCCGCGGACTGACGGGTACGCATCATATTGCGCTGCTGTGACATTTCACCTACGCGCTCCTCCGCTGTACGGATATTACGGGTGAGCCTTTCCTCAAGTACCGCGTGCTGCTCCAGCACCTTCTCCAGTTCTGTGATTTGTCGTTGGCACTCCCGCCGGCGCCGCAAGCACTCGATGGCCCTGTCCTCGTCCTTCGTTGCGCAGGAACGGGCCCGTTGCGTCCATTGCGCCTCCCCCTTGCGGAGCTCGGCAAGCTTGCGGCGCAGCCGAACGCCGTCACTTTGCAGCCGCGCCATGCGTACTTTGGACTTCGCGACCGCTTGCCGGGCATCGCGGATCGCCACCTCCACGACGGCATCGTGGTTCTCGATCTGACTGACCACCTGGTCGATGCGAGAAACCAGGGTTGCTGATAGTCGTTTAAATACCGCCATATTGTCCTCCCGTTGATAAGCGATGATGATCGTTAAAAGACCTTAAATAAACACCGTTCATTTATTTATAGCATATTATTGAACGTTGTTCAATATTTGTCGTGCATAAATCTAACTTATTGAAGTTATTGCGCATTTAGTTTCAATCGGCGACTGATCTGGAGCCGGATGCAGCCTCGTTTATACGCGCCGGGCCGCACCTTAGCCCTGCTAACGCACACCGGGCACGCCGACAATTTCACGGCTGCACAGGCCATGTCTACATGTACGGTGCATCCGAGCAAGGCACCAACAACGAGCACTACCAGGACGAAATGTGCGTAAGCTGGGAGTCGTGACGCCTAAGATGGAACAGGTATACTTGGCTGCTCCATCGGCGGCGGAAACACATGCTCGGCAGCTGTCCCAGCCGATGAAGAGACAGGAGCATGACGCCAGATCACTTACAGTAGAACAATCTCATGGAGGAAAATACAATGAAACGATCTCTCAGCCTGCGCACCATCACCACAGTATCAGTGATTTTAGGTACTTATATCTTGATTCAGGCCGCGAATGCCACCGAAGACGGCGCTTCACAAACCAGAGTGTTTACCACCCGGAGTATCCAGGGGGCCTGGGGATGGTCGGCAGGTTACGGGGTGGTGGTCCCGCCCGCGGTGCCCGAACCGCTGCCTACGGTCGGTATGGGAACGGTCGTCTTCGATGGGCAGGGAGGATGCATAGTGACCAGCACCTTGAACCAGAATGGCACCGTCATCGGCCCGGTGACGTCGGATAGCTGCAC
>DMKK01000173.1 GCA_003454335.1 Gammaproteobacteria bacterium
CTGGTCGCCGATACCGTGCATTTCCACGGCAAACACCCCGTCCACCGGGACTGCGGTACGGTGCAAAAAGATATTGGCGGTCGGGAAACCGATCGTCCGGCCCCGTTTGTCGCCATGTGCAACGCGCCCGTTCATCCAGAAAGGCCGCCCCAGCAGCGACTCCGCCGCGGACAAATCACCCTGCTGCAATGCCTCCCGAATACGGGTGCTGCTGACACGTGCACCATCCAGACTGAAAGTATGCGTGTTGACCACGGGGAATCCGTGCCGGTGACCGGCCTGCTCCAGCATCTCATAGTTCCCGCTACGTGCCCTGCCATAACGAAAATCATCCCCGACGACCAGGTATTTTACATCCAGGCCATCCAGCAAAATGCGCTGGATGAATACTTCCGGCGCCAGGTTCGCCAGCTGGTCATTAAAGCGCAGACAGACAACACGGTCGATGTCACAGTGCTGTAGCACCTCCAGTTTCTCCCGAAAACGTGTCAGCCGGGGTGGTGCCACCTCCGGCATAAAATATTCACGCGGCTGCGGTTCAAAGGTAATCAGCGTAACCGGCAACTGCCGGCTCCTGCCCTGCTCCGCCAGCTGCGACAGCACAGCCTGATGCCCCAGGTGTACGCCATCAAAGCTGCCAATCGTTGCTGCACAACCCCGGTGTTCAGGGCGCAGATTATATAAACCGCGAACCAGTTCCATCAGTGGAGACTGACCTCAATCTGAAACAGGGAAGTATAAGGCATCCGGCTACCAGCCCGCACTTCTCACCGCGGGGCGAGAAGTGCGGGCTAACCCCCATCATGCGGGTGCTGCCAGAGGCTCCCGAGCCGCAAACCAGCGAGATGCAGCACGATAAAATAAGCAGCTGCCCCGGCCATGACCCAGATAAACAGTCCGGACACCCGTGACCAGACAGACCAGTCCAGCCATACCGGCATGCCCGGCACGCCCCAGAACAGCACGCCACCGAGCACGGCACCGGCCAGCCCGATTTGCAAGAGAAATTGCCGCCAGCCCGTTGCCGGCCTATAGACCTGCTGTTTTTTCAACCCACGATACAACAGGCCCGCATTCACCCAGGCCGCGATCGAGGTCGCCATGGCCAGACCTGCATGCGGACCGGGAACCTTCAGCATGACCAGCGGCACCACAAACACGAGGTTCAGCGCCATGTTGGTGACCAGCGCAACGATGGCAATACGCACCGGGGTGCGGGTGTCCTTGCGGGAATAATATGCCGGCGCCAGCACCTTGATGAGCATGAATGCCGGCAGACCGATGGTATAGGCCATCAAACTCAGGCCGGCCATGTTCACATCGGCAGCGTTGAAATCACCGTAATTGAACAGCGTTGCCAGCATCGGTCGTGCCAGCAGCAACAGGCCAATGGCCGATGGCACCGCGATTAGCAGTACCAGCCGCAAACCCCAGTCAACCGTGCGTGAAAACTCGGCAGCGGAATCTGTGGCATGACTGCGTGACAGACTTGGCAGGATGACAGTCGCCAGCGCTATGGCAAACACACCCAGCGGAAATTCGACCAGCCGGTCAGAGTAATACAACCAGCTGACACTGCCGGCCACCAGAAACGAGGCAATCAGGGTATCGAACAACAGATTAATCTGGGCCACGGAAGAACCGATAATGCCCGGCAACATGAGCTTCATGATGCGCCGTACACCTGCATCCTGTCTGCCCCATTGCGGCCGGGGAAACAGACCAATCCGCCGCAGTGATGGCAACAGAAATAACACCTGTACTACACCCGCCACAAACACACCACCGGCCAGTGCCAGTTCCGGTTCGGCCAGCCGGGGTGAAACCAGGATGGCGGCACCAATCAGCACTACGTTCAGCCATACCGGGGCAAAAGAAGCTGCGGCAAAACGTCCGTAGGTATTCAGTATCCCGGCTGCAAACGCAACCAGGGAGACCAGCAGCAGGTAGGGAAAGGTCATGCGCAGCATCAATGCTGCCAGATCAAACTGTGCGGGATCCCGGTAGAGAAAGCCCGGCGCAAAGATAGCAACCAGGACCGGACTTGCCAGTACCCCGATCACCGTTATCAGGGACAACACGCCCAGCAGAGTACCGGCAACCCTGTTGACCAGTTGCTGCACTGCGGCACGGTCCTGTTGTTCCTTGTACTCCGAAATAATCGGCACAAATGCCTGTGAAAAAGCACCCTCAGCGAACAACCGCCGCATGAAATTCGGGATTTTAAAGGCGACAAAGAAGGCATCCATGCTGGCGTCGGCCCCAAACCAGCGAGCCAGCACGATATCCCGCACCAGCCCGAGCACCCGGGACACCATCGTCATACTTCCAACAATTGCTGTGTTTTTCAGTAACTTACTACTCATTTACCGGCATTATTCCTGGCGGGGCTGGGCTCTGCTTGCATGGGGGCCAGAAAAGGTATCAATTAAAACAGCCGCTTACCAGCAGGATATGACGTGTGTGCAGTCCTGGTTCCGAAATAAACCAGCCCACCGGCACGTGCGCCGCAGCGGTTACAGATCAGGCCTGGCAAATGACTGGCTGGACAGCGTCCGGCATTGACATTGCCCACTGAAATCCGCATAGTACGCGGTCTTTCGAATCATGGAATGCAGGAGCAGTTCTTTTGGCCAATTCAGCACAAGCATTAAAGCGCGCACGTCAGGCAGAAATTCACCGTCAACGGAACGCCAGTCAGCGCTCCAACATGCGCACCGCCATCAAAAAAGTGATCACCGCGATTGAAGCCGGTGATCGTGACAAGGCCAAACAGGCATACGATGCCGCCGTACCGGTCATCGACCGCGTGGCAGGCAAGGGACTTATCCATGCAAACAAGGCCGCGCGTCACAAGAGCCGCCTGAATCAGCATATTCGCAGCCTCTAGGTCGTACCGGGCAACTACCCGACAGCTGTACCTGACAACTATGAAAGGGCCGGTCACTGACCGGCCTTTTTAATGCCATCTTCGGCAACAACCATCCGGAAACATCCGGATCAGGTCGTCAGCACCAGATTGTCCCGATGCACCAGTTCCACCTCGTCGACATACCCCAGCAACGCCTCAATCCGGCTACTTGGCTGACCAACAATCCTTGCTGATTCCGACACATTGTAATTCACCAGGCCACGGGCGACCTCTTCACCCGCCGGCCCAAGACACACCACCAGGTCACCGCGTTTAAAATCACCCTCAACCCGGGTAACACCAACCGGTAGCAGGCTGCTGCCCGCACTGCGCAACACCTTCACGGCACCGGCATCCAGTTGCAGGCGCCCCCGTACCTGCAACTGACCAGCAAGCCATTGCTTGCGTGCCGCAAAGGGTTCACAGACCGGGTTAAGGCGAGTACCCGGCACTTCACCGGCTGCTATCCGCTGCAGGATATTTTTTTCATTGCCGGAGGCGATCACCGTCAAGGCGCCGGAACGGGCCGCGCGGGCCGCCGCCCTTACCTTGGTCAACATACCGCCGCGCCCCAGCGCCCCACCGCCACCTGCAGCCATAGTTTCCAGGCTCGCATCACCGGCCTGCGCCTCGGGTATCAGCCGGGCATCGGGATTGCTGCGCGGGTCACTGTCGAACAAGCCATCCTGGTCTGTCAGCAATACCAGCAGGTCGGCATCCGTCAGGTTGGCGACCAGGGCCGCCAGGGTATCATTATCACCGAAACGGATCTCTTCTGTGGTGACGGTATCGTTTTCATTGACGATCGGTATCACACCCAGGCCGAGCAAGGTCGACAGGGTACTGCGCGCATTCAGGTAGCGCCGTCGATCGGCCAGGTCTTCATGTGTTAACAGTACCTGTGCCGTGTGCAAACCGTATTTCTGGAAACGCGATTCATAAGCCTGCACCAGGCCCATCTGCCCGACGGCCGCCGCCGCCTGCAATTCATGCAGGGCATGGGGACGTTGCGTCCAGCCCAACCGGGTCAACCCTTCAGCGACTGCACCGGATGACACCAGCAAAATTTCACGACCGGAACGCCGCAGGGCGGCCATTTGCTCGACCCAGCCCTCGATGGCATCAACGGCAAGCCCCTGGCCATCATTCGTCAACAGCGCACTGCCGATCTTGACGACCCAGCGCCGACACTCGCTTGTTTTAATCCTGTTGGACATTTCGATTGCTCAGTCGGTACCCAACCCTGTACAGCATTAAATAATTACGCATTAAAGCAAAGACTACCCGTCTTCCACGCTCTCTGCCATCGCCTGCCGCTGCTCGATGAAATCCATCGCTGCATGCACCAGCGTATCGGTTCCCTTGCGTCCCAGGGCGGATACTTCAAACACCCGGCCAGTCCAGGCCAGCGCATCAATAACGTCTCTGCAACGCTGTGCCCGCTCATCCTCGGGAAGCAAATCTGTCTTGTTCAGCACCAGCCAGCGCTCCCGCTCTGCGAGGTCAGCATCAAATGCGGCCAGTTCGTCAACTATCGTGGCCACATCCGCCACCGGATCACCCAACGGCCCCATATCAACCAGATGCAACAATAGATGGGTGCGGGAAAGATGCTTCAGGAACTGGATACCCAGTCCCGCTCCCTGTGCCGCGCCTGCAATCAAACCCGGGACATCGGCCATCACAAAGCTGCGGTGCGCAGAGGCCCGTACAACACCAAGGTTTGGATAGAGCGTGGTAAACGGGTAATCCGCCACTTTCGGACATGCAGACGATACGGCACTGATTAGCGTAGACTTGCCGGCATTGGGCATGCCCAGCAGCCCGACATCCGCCAGCAATTTCATCTCCAGCCGTAAATGACGCTTCTCTCCGGGCGTGCCAGGCTTGGACTGACGCGGCGCCCGGTTGGTCGAACTCTTGAAGCGGGCATTACCAAGACCATGAAAACCACCGCGTGCCACTATCAGGCGCTGACCGTCCCGAACCAGGTCACCGATTAATTCATCGGTATCCTCTTCGTGCACCAGTGTGCCGACCGGCACCTTGACGATAAGGTCTTCAGCGGACTTGCCGGTACAATTTTTGCTTTTGCCATTTTCGCCCCGCCCGGCAATAAATTTACGCGCGTGCCGAAAGTCAATCAGGGTATTGATGGCACCGTCTGCTTCCAGGTAGACACTGCCCCCATCACCCCCATCACCACCATCCGGCCCTCCA
>DMKK01000034.1 GCA_003454335.1 Gammaproteobacteria bacterium
ACGTGACGCATTTTCATCCCCTTCAGGTAACTGCCCGAGCAGATCCTCAGGAAGGCAATGCGATCACGGTGGGCCGGATCCATATTGGCCTGTATCTTGAAAACAAACCCGGAGAATTTATTCTCTGCAGGATCGACAATCCGGGTCGTGGTATTTCGCGATAGTGGTGACGGGGCAATTTTAACAAAATATTCCAGCAACTCATTTACACCGAAATTATTGATTGCCGAACCAAAAAAAACCGGTGTCAGATCACCCTTCAGGTATGCAGCCAGATCGAATTCGTGACTGGCTCCTGCCACCAGTTCTATTTCATCACGCAATTCAGCTGTCTGATCACCAAGCACTTCATCCAGCTGCGGGTTGTCCAGCCCCTGAATCATCCTGACATCCTGGCGCTCGGTATTTTTACCGGCCTCATAAAGATACACGGCATCATTAAGGATGTGATAAATACCCTTGAAGCGCTTGCCCATACCGACCGGCCAGGTAATCGGCGCACACTTGATCTTTAAAACTTCTTCTACCTCGTCCAGCACCTCGATCGGTTCACGCCCCTCCCGGTCAAGCTTGTTGATAAAGGTAGATATCGGTGTATCACGCAGTCGGCAAACATCCATGAGCTTGATCGTACGACTCTCAACACCCTTCGCACAATCGATCACCATTAATGCAGAATCCACCGCGGTCAATGTCCGGTAGGTATCTTCCGAGAAATCCTCATGACCCGGTGTGTCCAGCAGGTTTACGATGGCATCACCGTACGGGAACTGCATTACAGAAGACGTGACGGAGATACCGCGTTGTTTTTCCAGCTCCATCCAGTCAGATGTCGCATGACGTGCGGCCTTGCGACCTTTCACCGTACCGGCCAGCTGTATTGCACCACCGTACAACAGCAACTTTTCGGTCAGCGTGGTCTTGCCGGCATCCGGGTGGGAAATAATGGCAAAGGTGCGGCGGCGCACTGCCTCTTGTTCAGAACTGCTCATGACTTACGGAAAATTCAAGAAACCTTAAAGGCGCGTATTCTACCTGATGACAGGCTAGCCCGCATTTCTTACGGGGGCTGCTACAGGGTTCGCGCAAGAATCAGCGCATCCTCGCGTCCGTCACCTGCCGGATAATAGTCCCGCCGATTGCCCAATTCATTAAAGCCCTCATCTTCATAAAGGGCACGTGCCGCGGCATTTGACGGACGGACTTCCAGAAAGATCATTTCAGTGTCGTGTCGCCGGGCGATGGCCACCAAATGCCTGAGCATTTTTCTGCCGAGACCCTGCTGGCGGGATTCCTTCCGCACACAGATATTGAGTAAATGGGCTTCACCGGCAGCTGCGCTGAGTATGCCATATGCCTCGATCATGCCACTTCTTCCACACACCCAGCCACTATAGCCGGCATGCAGGCAGTCGCCGAAAATTATCTGCGTCCAGGGATGCGGATAACTCTGCCGTTCGATTTCGACAATCTCCGGCAAGTCAACGTCCTGCATCGGCCTGAACTCAAGCGCAGGTTCTTTTAAAATGGCACTCATAATAAAAAATGGACTCAGTCCTGTACAGTAACCTGCTGTTTATTTACAGCTTTCGCAAATTGCAGGTCTCTCCAAACTTTGCGCTTTTCCAGCGGTGAACGCAACAGGTAGGCAGGGTGGTACGTCACAATGACAGGAATATTCATGTCCCCGTAGTGATGCACTTTCCCGCGCAACTGACCCAGCTGGCTGTCTGTCTGCAACAGGTCATGAGCTGCAATACGGCCAACCGCAAGAATCACCTGTGGCTGTATCAGGGCAATCTGTTGCCGTAAATAGACCTGGCAACACGCCACCTCATCCGGCGAAGGATCACGATTAGCCGGCGGCCGGCACTTCAGGATATTGGCTATAAATACATCAGCACGCTGCAAGCCGGCCGCGAACAGCATCTCGGTCAGCAGTTTCCCGGCACGACCAACAAACGGTTCTCCCTGCCGATCTTCATCGGCCCCCGGCGCTTCTCCGATAATCAGCCAGTCAGCATTCCGGTTACCCGTACCAAATACTGTTTGGGTGCGGCTCTCATGCAACTGACATTTTTTACAGCTTGCGACCTGATCTTCCAGCGCCAACCAGCCTTGTGCCACCGACACAACCCCGGCGTTTGCCTGCCCCGGCAAACACTCGCCGATAACTGCTTCGCCCGTGTCACGCGCGACCCATTGCTGCACCCCCATCGCCTTCAGATATTCATACTGCGGATTGTGAATCATGTACGCACCCTGTTCAGACATCACCCAACTGCGGGTGGGCGCGTTCCTCAGGCAGAACAATCCTGTTAATGGCATTGATATAGGCCTTGGCGGAAGCAATGACAATATCAGTATCCGCCCCCTGTCCGTTCACAATACGGCCATTCAACTTGAGTCGCACGGTGACCTCACCCTGTGCATCCGTCCCGCTGGTAATATTACTCACGGAATAGAGTTCCAGCTCGGTACCACTGTTAACCAATGCCTCGATCGCCTTGAACGCTGCATCTACCTGGCCACTGCCGGAACAGGAAGTCTGTTTTTCTTCACCATTTACCCACAGGACCATGTCGGCATGCGGCGTCTCCCCGGTTTCAGAGCAGGTCTTTAGCGACACCAGCTTGACCCAGTCATTCTCTGCTTCCAGCCCTGATTCTGTAACCAGCGCCTGCAAGTCCTCATCAAATATTTCATGCTTCTTGTCGGCGAGATCCTTGAAACGTGCAAATGCATTATTGAGTTCTTCTTCAGCCTCGAATTCAATTCCCAAATCCTTCAGCCGTGTGCGAAAGGCATTGCGGCCGGAATGCTTGCCCAGCACAATCCGGTTTGCCGCCCAGCCGACATCCTGGGCACGCATGATTTCATACGTCTCGCGACTCTTGAGGACGCCGTCCTGGTGGATACCTGATTCATGCGCAAAGGCATTTGCCCCGACAATCGCCTTGTTCGGCTGCACGGCAAATCCAGTAATGCTCGAAACCAGGCGTGAACAGGTCATAATCTGTGTGGTATCCAGACCGGTCTTGCAGGGGAAGATATCCTGGCGGGTCTGCACAGACATCACCACCTCCTCCAGCGAGGCATTACCAGCGCGCTCGCCCAGTCCATTAATCGTGCATTCGACCTGGCGTGCACCATTGAGTACGGCTGACAACGAATTACCGACAGCCAGACCAAGATCATTGTGGCAATGCACCGAGAACACCGCCTTGTCTGAATTCGGAACGCGCTCGATCAAGGTCCGGATTAACTCACCAAACTGATGCGGCAGGTTATAACCCACCGTATCAGGTATATTGACGGTGGTTGCACCGGCAGCGATGACCGCTTCCAGCACCCGGCAGAGAAAATCCGTTTCCGAACGTCCGGCGTCCTCCGGGGAGAACTCAACATTGTCGGTATATTGGCGAGCCCGTTTCACTGCCCGAACAGCCTGTTCAATCACCTGTTCAGGCTCCATGCGGAGTTTCATTTTCATGTGAATCGGCGAAGTCGCGATGAAGGTGTGAATCCGCGCAGAGGCGGCCGGCTTCAACGCCTCACCCGCGCGATCAATATCCTTGTCCAGCGCCCTGGCCAGACCACAGATGGTACTGTCGGTTACTGCACGTGCTACTGCACGCACCGCTTCAAAATCACCCGGGCTGGCGATTGGAAAACCGGCCTCGATGACATCAACGCGCATGCGTTCCAATGCCCTTGCAATACGCACCTTCTCGTCACGGGTCATGGACGCCCCGGGACTCTGCTCACCATCGCGTAACGTGGTATCAAAGATCGTTAACTTGTCATGATTACTCATCATTCGACTCCATCAGGGACTGAGAGCGGGTTCACAGCTGCGGTCGCTCATCCCTTGCCGGTTGTATCCAGCATAACAAACCTG
>DMKK01000290.1 GCA_003454335.1 Gammaproteobacteria bacterium
CTTTGCGAGAAAAATTACAGCGTTTATGGGTGGACCTCTCTACGTCAATACTTGACCAAATTAGTCAGGAAATGACATACTTTTCGCCCTCGCAGTTGTCTTACAGCAAGAGGCGGTACCAAAATGAGTGAAGCAGCAACAGCAATAGCAGCCGATGTGACCTTTAGCGATGCCGCGGCAAGGAAGGTCAAGCGCTTGATCGATGAGGAAAATAATCCAAATCTCAGGTTGCGGGTCTATATCTCGGGCGGTGGTTGTTCCGGTTTTCAGTACGGTTTTTCTTTTGACGACAATGTCGGTGACGGTGATATGACCGTTGCGAACGGTGATGTGGCGCTGGTCATTGATCCGATGAGCTATCAATACCTTGTTGGTGCTGAGGTTGATTACACCGAGGGTCTCGAAGGTGAACAGTTCGTTGTGCGTAATCCCAATGCGACCACGACGTGCGGTTGCGGTTCCTCTTTTTCAGTCTGATATTTAAACCGTTTTTATCTGGCAAGGGGGCTTGATGGCCCCCTTGCCTGTTTTGCGGACCGGTTTTTGCCGCTGCCGGTTTATAATTCAGGTAATTCATCAGTAACAATTCTGCACCGAGGATATGTAGTGACTGACTATCAACCAGGGCTTGAAGGTGTCCCTGCGACCAAATCGAATATTTCTTTTCTGGATGGCAAACAGGGCATCCTGACATATCGTGGTTACCGTATTGTCGATCTGGCAGAAAACAGTACCTACGAAGAAACCGCCTATCTGCTGCTGGATGGTGAGTTGCCTGCGGTGGCGCAGCTGGCCAGGTTTGATACCCAGTTGCGTGAACACCGCCGGGTAAAATACAACATCCGTGACATCATGAAATCGTTGCCGGTTACCGGCCACCCGATGGAAATGCTGCAAACAGCCGTTGCCAGTCTCGGGATGTTTTATCCGAATAATGTCCCGGTACAGATCCGCAGTCCGGGTGATGAGAGCGAGCAGTATGTGCACGGGCAGTCGATTCGAATACTGGCGCGCATGGCCACGCTGGTGGCCATGTGGCAACAGATGCGCATTGGTAATGACCCGGTGCGTCCAAGGAACGATCTGAGCTACGCTGCCAATTTCCTGTATATGTTCTTTAATGCTGAACCGGATCCGCTGGTGGCGCGTATCATGGATACCTGTTTTATTCTGCATGCCGAGCACACCATTAATGCCTCGACGTTTGCCGCCATGGTGACCGGCTCTACACTGGCGATGCCGTCTTATGTCATTTCAGCCGCGATCGGTACTCTGGCCGGACCGCTGCATGGTGGTGCCAACGAGCGCGTCATCACCATGCTGGAGGAGATCGGGAAACCGGAGAATGCGAAAGTCTGGCTGGAAAATAAGCTTGCAGCCAAAGAGACTATTTGGGGGATGGGGCACCGCGAATACAAGGTAAAGGATCCGCGTGCCACCCTGTTACAGAAACTGATGCGCGAACTGGCTGACTCCCAGGGTACCGTTAGTCCCTTGTTTGAAACGGCTCTTGCGCTTGAAGAGGCCTGTGAGGAATCGCTGGCGCCGAAAGGGATCTATCCCAATGTGGATTTCTATTCCGGTATTCTGTATCGCGAGATAGGCATCCCGCCGGACCAGTTCACTTCAATCTTTGCGATTGCGCGGACGGCCGGCTGGCTGGCGCACTGGCGCGAGCAGGTCTCTGCAAACCGGATTTTCAGGCCTACCCAGGTGTATACCGGGTATGATCCTAGAGATTATCTGCCGGCTGCAGGCCGCTGATATTCCTTTAACCGGATATTGACGGGTCGCGGTGAAATGCCGCTGGTCGAATGAATTCGCCCCTGCAGATTAGGGGACGAGCAAAAAAATTGCGTGTACTTCCGTGGTCAGCTTGTTCAGGGTTTAACCAGCTGTCCGAGTGACACAGCACGGGTGGCGCCCGTTACTGCCGGGATATTGCCCGGCATGCCCGCGAGCCGCTGTCTTGCCAGCCAGGCGAAGGCTGCGGCTTCCACCCAGTCAGGCGTTACTCCGTATGCCGCTGTCGATTCTATTGCCAGCCCCGGCATATTTGCCGCCAGCCGGCCCATCAGATGGTTGTTATGTACGCCGCCGCCACAGACGATCAGGCGGTCCGCACTGCCGGCGTGTGCCTGGATAGCCGTCGCAATGGTTTGCGCAGTCAGTTCACACAGGGTTGCCTGTATATCATTTGCGTTTGCGCCGGATCGTAGCGTGTACCGTGACAGCCAGTCCGGATTGAAATGCTCGCGCCCGGTACTTTTTGGTGGTGCTGCCAGGAAGTACGGGTCGGTGAGCATGTCTTCAAGCAGTGCATGATCGACCTGTCCGCTGGCGGCCCAGTCACCATTGTTATCCATGGCGGCCTGCAAGTGCTGGCGGGTCCAGCTGTCCATCAGGGTGTTGCCGGGTCCGGTATCAAAGCCACTGACAGGCGTTGTGGCCTCTGTAGTCAGGATCGTTATGTTGGCGATACCACCGATGTTCAATATGACGCGGTCTTCAGTGTTACTTGCGAAGACCGCCTGGTGGAAGGCAGGTACCAGTGGCGCACCCTGTCCACCAGCCTCGATATCAGCACGACGGAAGTCAGCGATAACATCAATTCCGGTACGCATGGCAATGATATCCGGATTGCCTATTTGCAGGGAATAAGGCGCCTGCGCAGCGGGTTCATGACGAATGGTTTGCCCGTGGCTGCCAATGGCAATGATGTTTTCCGGCACCTTGCCGGCTTGTAACAGCAGTTCGCTGGTTGCGGCAGCAAAGGTTTCGCCGACGGCCGCGTCAATGGCACTCAGGTCCGCGTTCAGAGGGGCTTCCAGTTCGAGAGCGGCTTCCAGTTGCCGATGCAGGGCGGCAGGATACCTGTGGCTGTGTGTCGAAATGATGTTCGGGCAGGTAGTGGTGAAATCAACCAGTGCGGCATCAATCCCGTCCATGCTGGTGCCGGACATCAGTCCGATAAAGAGATCTGCCATCAATACCTTCATTTACAGCGAGTGCTGCAGGAACGGACTTGCCCGCGAATGCTTCGGTGCTGGCCAAACTTGATTCGCGGGCAAGCCCGCTGTCGGCCGGACTAGTTGTTGCTGGCGAGTTGAATATCGCGTATCAGCTCTATCTGTGCCATCAGGCTCTCGGCCTTGGCATGGAAGTCATCCATGTATTCCTTGTTAAGCGGGTCAGCTCCGGGGAGTTTTACCTTGAGTGGATCACGATGCGCGCCATTCACCCGGAATTCATAATGCAGGTGAGGCCCGGTTGCCAGGCCTGAACTGCCAATGTAGCCGATAGTCTGTCCCTGTTTGACCTTGCTGCCTGTCTTCAGTCCCTTCCGGTATTTGGACATATGGGCATACAGCGTGCTGTACGTTGATCCATGCTGGATGACGATGGTATTGCCATAACCGCCTTTCTTGCCACGGTGAACGATCTTGCCATTTCCCGTTGCCTTGATCGGGGTGCCATGTGATGCAGCATAGTCCACGCCTTTATGTGCACGTATACGATTCAGTATGGGATGTTTCCGGCCGAGGCTGAACCGCGAGCTGATGCGGCTGAACTCAACAGGGGTGCGCAAAAAGGTTTTGCGCATGCTCTTCCCGTCCAGTGAATAGTAGTCTGTTTTACCACCTGCATCAGTGTAGCGGATTGCCCGGTAACGCTTGCCATGATTGACAAACTCGGCAGCGAGAATATCGCCGCGCCCGATGTTCTCTCCATCAAGATATTGTTCTTCGTATAGCACGGTGAACTGGTCACCCTTGCGTATATCGAGCGCAAAATCCACGTCCCAGGCAAAAATACCGGCCAGCTTCATGGTCAGATTGTCTGACAGTCCGGCCTTGTGTGCCGCTACGAACAGTGAGCTGTCAATGACACCGCTGGTGCTTATTTTCCGGTGTTCGGGTGTGAGATGCGTGGTGCTGATATCATAATCTTTACCGTCGCGACTGATTTCCAGGATGCTTAACTTGTCGATCTGATAGGACAGTTTGATCAGCCCGGTGTCATCGCTGGTCATTAGGCGCAGTGTTTGTCCCGGATAAATTCTCTTCAGGTTGCCGGCGGCGCCGCCTTGTTCCAGCAAGTCATGCAGCTGCCTTGGTGGAATGCCCAGTCGTGAAAAGATACCTGCAAGGCTGTCACCGGATTTCACGGTGACCTTGTGCCAGTCACCTTCAGACCCATTCGCACCGGCGGCAGGGGAGGCAAGTTTGTTCAGGTCCTTGATGGGGTCGATGTGATTATTGTCCGGGGTACCGGGAGTCACTACTTCTGCGGGGCTTGCGGCTGGTACAGGAACATCCAGCGACAATGAAACGTGGCGTGTGGCTTCGGCTGGTTCGGGGTTCATGCCCCAGAGCATGGCCGTTAAAACCAGGGCCGTGCAGGCGAGCAGTATATAGGTCGGGCGCAGCAGGCGCGTGCGGACACCTGCTTCTACAGGGTGCGATTTTACATCACGATTTATGATGGACTGGTAATTCACAGTAAGTCCTTGTATAGGTTTGGCATAAGTTAACGACTGACTGGCTACTGGTCAACTGTTTCTTCCATATATAACGGTAATCGGGGGCAGGAACTTGAGCTGGCGGGTGGGTGGAAGGCAGCACTTATCTGTGCTTCCGGTATGTTAATCTGTTCCGATTCTGATTCTTACGGGGCTGGTCACAGATGACGACGTTCGATGAACTGGCGCAAATAAAGCGCGGAGCTGATGAAATCCTGGTAGAGGCTGAGCTGGTAGAGCGGCTCAAGAGTGGGAGGTCCTTGCGCATCAAGGCCGGTTTTGATCCCACTGCTCCGGATTTGCACCTGGGGCATACAGTACTTATCAACAAGTTACGGCAATTCCAGCAGTTGGGTCACGAGATATTGTTCCTGATCGGTGATTTTACCGGCATGATCGGCGACCCGACCGGGAAAAATATCACTCGCAAGTCGTTAACGCGGGACGATGTTCTGGAGAATGCTGCAACCTACGAGCATCAAATCTACAAAATACTGGACCCGGAAAAGACCACGGTGATGTTCAATTCCCAGTGGATGGGGGCGATGAATGCGGCGGACCTGATTCAGGTTGCCGCAAAGCATACCGTGGCGCGCATGCTGGAAAGGGATGATTTCAGCAAGCGCTATGCCGGTAATCAGCCGATTGCCATTCACGAATTCCTCTATCCATTGATTCAGGGATATGATTCCGTGGCAATGAAGGCCGATGTAGAGCTGGGTGGAACAGACCAGAAGTTTAATTTGCTGGTCGGCCGGGAGCTACAGAAACACTACGGGCAAAAGCCGCAGGTTATTCTGACCATGCCTATCCTGGAGGGACTGGATGGTGTGCAGAAGATGTCGAAGTCCCTGGATAATTATATTGGTATCAATGAGCCGGCGGACGAAATGTTTGGCAAGCTGATGTCCATCTCGGATGACCTGATGTGGCGTTATTTCGAGTTGCTGAGTTTCAGGCCGTCGGGCGAGATCGAGCAGCTGCGGCAGGATATTCAGCAGGGCATGAACCCGCGTGATGTCAAATTCCAGCTGGGCCAGGAAATCGTGGCCCGCTTTCATGATCAGGCCGCTGCCGAGCATGCGCTGGCCACCTTCATCGCGCGTTTCCAGAAGGGTGCCATGCCGGACGAGATGCCGGAGCTGACTATCGACTGTAATGGTGGTGAGATAAAGATTGCCAATTTGCTGAAAGATGCCAGCCTGACTGGCAGTACCTCGGATGCCTTCCGTATGATCAAGCAGGGTGCTGTGCGCATAGACGGGGAACGTATTACGGATAAGGGCTTGTCGATTGCGGCCGGCAATACCCATGTCTTCCAGGTCGGCAAGCGCCGCTTTGCCCGGGTAACTGTTACCTAGTGCCAGTTCCTGGTTAATG
>DMKK01000097.1 GCA_003454335.1 Gammaproteobacteria bacterium
CCGACCGCGGTAAAAGCATCTTGCAGCGGCTGAACCACAAAGGGCATCGAGTAGATAACCGAGCCGATAACCAGACCGGTAAAAGTGAAAGCCAGCGGCCTGCCACCCAGCGCTTCCATCAGTCCACCCACCGGGCCATGGGGACCGAGAGCCACCAGCAAATAAAAGCCCAGCACGGTTGGCGGCAACACCAGCGGCAAGGCAACCACCGCCTCGAGAAGAAACTTGAACCGCCAACGGGTACGCGCCAGCCACCAGGCGAGTGGCGTACCCAAGGACAACAGAATCAGGGTAGTGAACAGCGCCAGTTTCAGGGTGATTGCAAGGGCAGTGAGATCGGCTTCATTGAGCATTATGGCGTACCGTATCCATAATCATGGATGATCTTCAGCGCCTCGCGACTACGCACAAACGATAAAAATGCGCGAGCAGCCACGCTGTCCTTCAGCAACACGGCCTGTTGTTCGATGGCGGTGTAAAGCGCCTGTGGTACTTCCCAGAATGTGCCTTCGATCGGTTGATTGGGATGTTTTACCTGCGAGTAAGCCACAAAGCCCAATTCAGCATTACCACTTTTCACGAACTGGAAGGTCTGAGCGATGTTCTCGCCGCGCACGAGGCGTCCACTGAGTCGATCCCATAACCTGCGCGCCTGCAATATCTCCTGGGCCGCCTTGCCGTAAGGCGCGAGCTTGGGATTGGCAATGGCCAGATAACGAAATTCACTGCGCTCCAGAATGCGACCTTCGGGATCCACATATCCCTTTTTGGGACTCCACAGAAGCACTTTACCCACAGCATAGGTGCAGCGGCTACCGGGTAAGGCAACACCCTCTTCCTCCAATAGTTCCGGCCGACGAACGTCGGCGGCGAAAAAAACATCAAACGGCGCACCGTTCTTTATCTGTGCGTAGTGTTTGCCAGTGGAGCCAAAGATCAGCGTCACTTTGTGATTAGTGGCTGCCTCGAAACGCCTGGCAATGGCGGTAATGGCATTCTTAAAGTTACTTGCCGCCGCCACCCTTATTTCTTCAGCAATTGTCTGCCCAGGGGCGAACATTATTGTTGCTGCTAAAAGCAGCGCGGGAAACCATGCATGCGTCCACTGGCCCTCTGTCTGCGCAAGGCCAGACAGATATCGCCATGACCTCATTCGATAGCCGGAGACTCTAGGCAGCATTGGGCGAACGAAAGGCCTTTTTGAGAAGGATATTGGTTATCCACAACATACAACGGTGCCCTGTAATTCAAAGTGACATACCTGCATTTTGCATGTTACGGGTATTTAAATAAATCTGTAAATGCGAATTTAATTAATGCCGGGCAACGGCAACTTTCGATTCAGTCTCAACCCGGATTGAATAACAAACGTGACCAGGAAAAAAATCCGGCAATATACTGTTTAACCCGTCATGGGCTTTTTATCACGCAATAACTGAATAAATGCCTCGGAGACCGCATTATTCAAATTTGAACGGGTGCGCGCAATCCACAACGTGCGATTGATGCGCAACCCCTGGATCTTGATGTGGTAAAGGCTGCCCGCGGCCAGCGCTTCTTCGACCGCAAAGCGAGGCAGGAAGCTGACATGCTTGCCGCGCTGGAGCATCTCCACGATGGTGTCCGTAGAACCGACTTCCATGGTAATCGGTATTTGATCAATGCCAATATCAGCAAGGGCCCTCTCAAGGGTGACGCGCATGGAAGCGCGTGGCTCGCGGAGTACGTAACTTAAGCGGCGCAGTTCCTCAACAGGTAGCAAGCCACTGGCCCAGAGCGGGTGAACCGGACCGCAGACCAGCACCAATTCATCATCCAGCCATTTCTGCACCAGAATATCAGGATGGTCTGGTGCCAGCTCCAGTAGCGCCAGGTCAGACAGGCCGGTTGCCAGGCGTGTCTGGATGCGACGGGTGTAACCCATTCGACTCTCGATTCGGAACTCGGGATACAAGTCGGCAAAACGAAGCAACAAATCCGGCAACATGTGTTCGCCAATGGCAGAGGTTACTTCGAGGCGCAATTTGTTCTGGCCTACCCGTAGCGATGCCAGGTCGTCAAGCAAGGATGTCTGATGGTCGAGCGCAAGACGTGCAAAGGCATACACCCTTTCCCCGGCAGGGGTTAACCCCAGACGCCGACCTTTCCGCTGCATCAGGTCGACACCATAACAGTTGTCCAGGGCGCGCAGCCGCTTGGTGACGGCGGGCTGCCCGATGTGCAGTGCCTGACCGGCCTCGGCGACGCGCCAGCGCTACTATGACTGTCACGACACACCAGCAACAGGTCTTTTCACAGGTCGCGCCCGTTTTAGATTTTAAACCCATGCCTTTCCCCTTTTAGCACGAAAGCCAACTATTCTACTGACATATACATCTTAGTAGATATTTGGGAATCCCTCTATGAGTATAGCCACTTACTCGTACTAACTGAATTCAGGGGCGTGAAGGTTTTAAAAGAGTTGTTCTTTCTCGTTTAGGGAATCTTATTTAGAATCCGTCTGTAGGGCAGGTTTCAGCCGCAACCAGGTTCTTGCCATTCGCTGACCCTTGAGCCCCAGTATTTTGCTGGACCGGCAACGCGGATAACCGGCCAGAACACGGCATTCATCACTAAACAAAAACGGCGACCAACGAATGAACGAAGGTCGCCGCAACTGATTTAGCCAATCCTTGGTTTAATTCAGCATAGGCACCCTATCATGAATGGGAATAATATACCAAATATAGGCCAGTACATCCCTGCACTTGGGCGACACTGCCAGCGATCCGAACTATAGGGGTGGGGTGGTGTGCCTAAACTTCCTATATCGGCAATTCCTGACCTACACGGACAACCAGCGAGCGGCAGGAGTGCCGCAACTTCGGGCATTCACGTCCTGTACGGGATAAAGTTTGCTCTCTTTACTTTAACTGCTGCCGATTACAATAACGTCCCAATGAGTGCTTGATACACCGGACGCGGACTCAGATCGAACGGACACTTCACTAACAGGATATAACACATGGGTTGGGAAGCTTGGCTGACATTAGCCGTTGTGATGGGTTGTTTCGCCATGATGACATTCACCTGGATCTCGCCCGACATCATTATGTCGGCTGGACTGACCCTGTTGCTGGTGACCGGCGTACTGCTGCCCGGGGAGGCGCTGGCCGGGTTCTCCAATCAGGGTATGCTGACCGTGGCAGTACTCTATGTCGTGGTCAGTGGACTGACTGAAACCGGAGCCGTAAGTTGGATCGTGCAGGATATCCTGGGCCGGCCACGCAACATACGCCAGGCACAAGCACGGCTGATGACACCAGCCGCCATCCTGAGCGCCTTTCTCAACAACACACCAGTAGTGGCCGTATTCGTACCTGCGGTCAAAGTATGGGCGCGGCGAAACAACCTGAGTCTGTCCAGGCTGCTGATTCCCCTGAGTTACGCAAGTATCGCGGGCGGCACCTGTACGCTAATCGGCACCAGCACCAATCTGGTGGTCAACGGCCTGCTGGTAGATCAAGTCGGTTTGCCCGGTCTAAGTATGTTCGACCTTGCATGGATCGGTCTGCCTATCGCAGTGAGTGTATTCCTGTTCGTGCTCCTGTTCAGCAGGCGACTCTTACCTGACCGCAATGAGCCGCTGGTACACGGTGACGGTATGCGAGAATACATGGCGGAAATGATGGTGGAAGAAGGCAGCCCGCTGGAAGGCTGCTCCATCGAGACTGCGGGACTGCGCTGCCTGCCCGGCCTGTACCTGGCCGAAATTGAACGTGATGGCGCCATCCTGCCAGCCGTGGAACCGCATGAAAAACTGGAGGCCAATGACAGGCTCATTTTCGTGGGTGCCATTG
>DMKK01000099.1 GCA_003454335.1 Gammaproteobacteria bacterium
CGCGGAAGCTTCCTCGCCGCGATTCGCGCCGGGGACGGCGCTCCTACAAATATTATTTCCAGATAAGGGTGATGTAACATTTACCCAAACCCCAGCTTGTCGAGCAACTGCTCTCCCCTGCTCCGTTCGGCCTCGTCGGCATACTGCAGCACCACGTCAAAGCCGCCATCGGCCCGGCGAAACCAGTCCAGGCGCAAGTCGCCGAACCGGGGTTGCAGCCGGTCAACAAAGGCGGCTGCCCGATAGGGACGGGAAAACTGAATAATGAACAGGCGGTCCTGTCCCGCATAACGTTGCCGTACCGTACCACCGCGTGCCTTGCTGCTACCGTTCAGGACATAATCCAGGTGCCGCATGATATAGCTGCTGTACCAGACCGCACCATCCGGCAACCGCCCCCCGGAGACGGGGATCCGTGCGGGTCCGTAGTTATAGGCGGCCAGGGTGCGATACAGATTACCGTCATAGCGTTGCTGCAGTTCCTTCAGGTAGCGAGCACCCGCATCAACATTGGTACAGGGATCCAGCACCTCGGACAACTGCTCCAGCCCCAGGTGTTTTGCTGTACCTGGCCAGAGTATCTGCATCAGACCGTAGGCATTGGCGCTGGAGCGGGCTCGCGGCTTGAAATCACTCTCGCCCCGGGCAACTGCCAGTAACAGGGTTTCCGGCAGATCATGGGCAGCCGCCGCACGACTGAAACAGTGGGCATAGGGAAAATCCAGCGCCGGCTGCGTTTGCAGTGCAGACTTCGCATACGTCCGCCAGCGTCCCTCCAGTGCCTCGCGATCAATCGACGGATCCGTTTTCGCAGCCGCTGCCGAGGTCCACAGCAAAGCCGAGCAAAGAATCAGCAAGCATGTCTGTCGCAGCATAATTATTCCAGTTCGAGTCCGGTTACGGTTTCAATATGCCGGACCAGCGTCTGCCGCTCACCGTCATCCCGGTAATTGAAGACCACCTGGTAGTTTCCCGATGCTTCGTTGACCACTTCCATCGGCACATCAGTGGCCAGTGCCAGACGTCGCGCAAACCCCTGCGCAGCCCATTCACTGTGGAAGGGACTCCAGACCTGGTAGCGGGATACTGCCGCGGCATCATTAAGGTCATCTGTTTCATAGTCAGCCATGGATTCATTCCATGACTCTGGATCCAGGACGAAGTCCTTGTCTTTAACATCCGGCTGGCTCTCCCCGGAAAGACTGGCAATATCGGTCTCCGGGAGCGTCGCACTGTCAACGGCAGGCTCGACAGCCACATCCGCTGCCACTGCCGGCCCGTTGATCTGGCCATGCTTATCCGCCTCACTGCTGGCGACTTCCTTCACCAGGGTCGGCGAATTGCCGGCACTCAGAACCAGCAGGAATACCCCCGACATCAACAATGCGCCCACCAGCATTCCAATAGCCCGCGTCATGGCAGCCGCCTCGCCGTCCACACGACGTGGTCACGGTTCGCTGCAATCAGGCGGTCAAGCCGGTTCAGCCATTGTTTCCGGCTGGCAGCATCGGCGTTCAGGCCAGAGGTATTACTACAGGCATCGGGCACATCCTGCAGCAACTGGCGGAACTGGCGTTCTGGTTCGACGCCACTGACAGCAATGGCGTAGACCGTGGGCCAGTCGGACGCTGTGAAACGGGCCTCTGGAAAGCGGTAGGCATATCTACCCGGATGCGCCTGTGCAGGGATAGTTGCATCACAGGCTGCGGCCAGTTGACTGATGCCGTCCCTGGTACCGTGCGCGATCACAAACACCTGGCCGGCCTGCTCGACATCCACTTCCAGTACCGGGCAACCGCGCTGCCCGTTGCTGCAACTGTCATGATAGACACTGTTGTTGGTGTGCCGCACCAGTTCCATCCGGGCAATGGCCGGCTGCGCCACGCGACTGTCCAGTGCCACGCTGCGCTTGCCGGGAGGACTGCCGGCAGGCGGGATACGGACCCAGGTTGCCGTGTCCATACCACCAAGATGCGTGCCGGAGTCCTTGGGATGCAGGATAACCCATACCTGGTAGAGTCCCGGTTGAATCTCGTGGGTCTCGCCGCGCAGCACAAAGTTTGCCTGCCGGACCGCATCGGTCACCTGCACCTCCCGATAACGTGACAGGTTGTTACCAATCAATTGCAACAGGGTACGCAGCTGCTGCTGCCCGGAGACGAGCTTGTCTACCTTGATGTTCAGGTCTTCCACATCCTGTTGCCGCAACAGGCAACTCAGGTTATTGGCCAGGTAGGCGGCGGCCAGGTCCGGCTGCCCTGCGCTGAAGGGCAAAACCCTGAGACCCCGCAGCGACTCATCGGTACGCCGCACTTGCAGGGCGCGTAACTCGTTACCGGTCAGACTCCCCGACCAGTGCTGGCTGAAGCCACTAACCCATGCACTTGCACGCACGTCCAGGGCACGCACCGACACGCGGAACTGTGCTGTTGCCGTGCGCGTAATCTCGACACCAATAAAATAACTGGCATCACGATTTCTGCCACACTGCACCTGGTCCAGCCGACGGTGATGCTGCGCTTGCTGTTGTTGTGGCTGCCAGGGCACGTGTACGCCGGGTGTTTTCAGCAGGCTGTCCATAAGCTGGTCACGAATACTGCGTGTCAGACCGTCGATATCCGGTTGTATATCATCGCCATCAAGGCGCACGACAATCACCGGTTCTCCCTTGAAGCGCGGGTGCTGGCCGAACTGTTGCGACACATACGGTGCAAGCTCATTATCCACCCAGGTCTGCAACGATGACTCGCTATTGTGTTCGAAACGCAATGGCTGCTGGCTGCAGCCGGCAGTCAGCAGCAGGACCAGCAAGGCAATCAGGGGGGAACGCACGGCTAGCATGGCATCATTTCTCCAGTAGCACCTGGCCATCGCTCTGGATTACCAGCGCGCCGGCCTGCTGCCCCTTTGCGAGTGAAGCAATGGCCGCCTTGGTAGCCGCAGGTAATTGCACGCCCCACACAATGCTTGCCTGCCCGGGCCTGTTTGCCGCATTTTCCAGGCTATGGAGGTAATGTGCCGGAACAGTCAGCGCCGACATCTCGTGGAACCACCCTGGAAAAATCGCCTGTGCAACGGCTGGCCTGCCCGCATTCATCGATAGCTGCCATGCCTGCTGATCGGCCATACCATACAATTTAACGCTACCTGTCGTGACCAGCCGGTCCAGTGCGGCATCGGAGGCAAACCGCAACACAAATCCCTGCCTGGCAGGAACCGGTTTAGCTGCGGGCGGTGGTGGTCGTTTCTCAATTACGGGGCTGGCTACTTGCTGCCGCGACCGCTGCTTGACTGCCTCGATTGCCTTGCGGCTGTGATCCAGCTGCAGCTGTGTACTCGACAGTCGCCCGCGGAGTTCGGTCAGGTCCTGTTCTTCCTGCATTGAGGCCTGCTCGATGTCAACCAGCCCCTTGCGTCCCTGCTCAAGCTGCCGCTCCAGATTATGTAATTGACCTTCCAGTCGGTCACGTTGCTCACGTGCCTGTCGGGTTTGCCCGGCAAGCTGTTCAAGGTGTTGTTGCGCGACCGTCAATACACGCTGCGTGCGGTCCTTTTCGGATTGCAGTGTGTGCAACTCGGTTTGCAGCTCCCGCAACTGTTGCTGCTGCGCCTTTATGTCCTGCCGTATCCTTGCTGCCGGTGAAGACTGCGCAGGCGGAGCGGGCTTGCCCTGCTCCTGCACCGGAATACCCTGCACCAGCGCGAACACAGCCATCAGGCACAGGCCGATGATGGACATGAAACGCATGACATCCGTTTGCAGGGCATCGGTATCACCCCCCGCGGCACCGGATGCAGGGGGTAACCTTGCATGTCGGCGCCGCCGCATCAGTGTTCTCCCCGCAATACCAGCGCAGCGCTGCCGCGTATGCTGGTAGCGTTGATAGCTTCACGTATATCGCCAAGCAATGCTTCAACCCGGCTGGCGTGGTGCTGTTCCTGGGCCTCGTAATAGCGACTCAGCCGGGTACCCAGCAGCGAACTCTTGATAACCCGCATCATGTAGCCACCCACGCCACCAACGATGGTGGTCGTCAGTGCAGTCAGGATGCCGCCTTCCACCAGACGCTGCAGCATGGCAGTGGCAGCGGCTTGTGCAACCACCTCCGGATCGCCGAGGGCATACAACAGGGCGCTGCGCATGCCGATCGCGGTCCAGATCACGCCGATACCAAAGAACAGGCTGGTCCACACATCGTTCAGATGTTCGAGCTGGCTGATCTCATCCAGCGGCCGGTTGTCGTCAAGTCGCAGTCGCAACGCTCGCAGGCTATGGACATACAAACCGAGGGTGATTCCGAACGGCAGTATCGATAATCCCAGGTTACGCCGGGTCCACTCAATCAGCATTTGCACCCGGGGTACTTCGAGCACGGCGATTGAAATGATATCGAGCACTGTCAGCAGGTACAGCACCACCAGCCCCGCGATGAAACTGAGCGTCATGCCCAGTAACAGGCCGTTGAAAAAGCCGCGACTCTTCAGCTGCTTCATTGCCGCTTACTCAATCGGCCCACAGGCCTCGCAGGTAGCCTCCAGTACCAGTTCGGTCTCCTGGTACAGGTTGCTGGCGCGGGTGTAGTTAAGCCGGTCGGCACTGATCTTGAGCAGGCCCTGCTCCTTGTCACCCAGCTCACGGTTCATGTCACGCATGACGTCGGACTGGTTGGGGCAAGTTTGTGCACAGACGCTGTAGTCGCTGATCAGGGACACGTACTTGACACCAAAATAGCGGTTATAGGTTTCCCGCGCCTGGCGCTTGCTCAACAGGCCGGC
>DMKK01000005.1 GCA_003454335.1 Gammaproteobacteria bacterium
GACCTGCATATGCTGATTTTCTGGATCTGTGTCGTCGCCTGTGTTGCAGTATTCGCCGTACTGATTTATTCCATCTTTAAGCATCGCAAGTCCAAGGGTGCCGTACCAGCCACCTTCCATGAAAGCACTACCGTGGAAATCATCTGGACCACTATCCCGTTTCTGATCCTGGTGGCCATGGCAGTACCGGCAACCACGACCCTGCTGGCACTGGAAGATACCCGTGACGCAGACATGTCCATCCAGGTCACCGCCTATCAGTGGAAATGGAAATATGACTACCTCGATGAGGACATCAGCTTCTTTAGCGTGCTGACTACCCCGCGTGAGCAGATCGAGGGTGATGCCGAGAAGGGTGAAAACTACCTGCAGGAAGTCGACAACCCCATCGTCGTACCGATCAACAAGAAGATCCGTTTCCTGATTACCTCCAATGACGTGATTCACTCCTGGTGGGTGCCGGACCTGGGCTGGAAACAGGATGCTGTGCCGGGTTTCATCAATGATGCCTGGACCGAGTTGACCGAGCCGGGTACCTATCGCGGCAAGTGTGCCGAACTCTGTGGCAAGGACCATGGTTTCATGCCCATCGTTCTGATTGCCAAGACCGAGGAAGACTACGCTGCCTGGGTTGCAGAACAAAAGGGTGCTGCCTCGGCCGCTGCCGATGCCGCCACCCAGACACTGACCATGGATGAGCTGATGGCCAAAGGCGAGGCTGCCTACAATACTGCCTGTGCCGCCTGTCACCAGGCCAACGGTGCAGGCATACCGGGTGTGTTCCCGCCGATTGCCGGTGGGCCGATTGCCACCGGTGATGTTGCCGGCCACATTGATATCGTGGTGAATGGCAAGGCCGGCACCGCCATGCAGGCGTTCGGCGAACAGTTAAATGCCGTGGACCTTGCTGCCATCATTACCTATGAGCGTAACGCCTTCGGTAATGATGCCGGTGATATGGTGCAGCCTGCAGACGTAGCCGCTGCAAAATAAGGATTTTCAGGATACAAGTGGAGAGATAATGCAATGAGTACAGCAACCACACACGACGACCATCACGATCACGGCGCACCCAGCGGCCTAATGCGCTGGGTCAAGACCACTAACCACAAGGACATCGGTACCCTGTACCTGTGGTTTGCCTTCATCATGCTGTTGATTGGTGGTGCCATGGCCATGGTGATCCGCGCCGAACTGTTCCAGCCGGGCATGCAGGTAGTGGATCCGCAGTTCTTCAATACCATGACGACCATGCACGGTCTGATCATGGTGTTCGGCGCCATCATGCCGGGCATGGTGGGACTCGCCAACTGGCAGATTCCGTTGATGATCGGTGCGCCGGACATGGCGCTGCCGCGCATGAACAACTGGAGCTTCTGGATTCTGCCGTTTGCAGGCACCATGCTGATCAGCACCCTGTTTATGGAAGGTGGCGGCCCGGCTTTCGGCTGGACCTTCTATGCACCGTTGTCCACGACCTTTGCTCCGGCGAGCACCGACTTCTTTATCTTTGCAGTCCACATGCTGGGTTTCTCCTCCATCATGGGTGCCATTAACATCATTGCCACCGTACTCAACATGCGCGCACCGGGCATGACCCTGATGAAGATGCCGCTGTTTGTCTGGACCTGGTTCATCACTGCCTTCCTGCTGATTGCCGTGATGCCGGTACTGGCAGGCGCAGTGACCATGATGCTGACCGACCGTAACTTTGGCACCAGCTTCTTCGATGCCGCCGGCGGCGGTGACCCGGTATTGTTCCAGCATGTGTTCTGGTTCTTCGGGCATCCCGAGGTGTACATCATGATCCTGCCGGCCTTTGGTGTGATTTCAGAAATCATCCCTACCTTTGCCCGCAAGAAGTTGTTCGGCTATAGCTCCATGGTGTATGCAACGGCCTCTATCGCCTTCCTGTCATTCATCGTGTACGCGCATCATATGTTCACTACCGGTATGCCAGTGGCCGGTGAGTTGTACTTCATGTATGCCACCATCATGATTGCGGTACCCACCGCCGTGAAGGTCTTTAACTGGACCGCCACCATGTGGAAGGGCTCCATGACCTTCGAGCCCCCGATGCTGTGGGCAATCGCCTTTGTGTTCCTGTTTACCATCGGCGGTTTTACCGGTCTGATGATGGGTATTGCACCGGTCGACATGCAGTATCACGATACTTACTTCATCGTGGCCCACTTTCACTATGTGCTGGTTACTGGTGCACTGTTTGCCATCATTGCCGCGTTCTACTACTGGGCGCCCAAGTGGACTGGTCACATGGTGAATGACCGGTTGGCCAAGATTCACTTCTGGTGGTCTGTGATTTCCGTGAACGTACTGTTCTTCCCGCAACACTTCATCGGTCTGGCCGGTATGCCGCGTCGTATCCCGGATTACTCGCTGCAGTTTGCCGACTGGAATATGATCTCCAGTCTGGGTGGCTTCGCTTTCGGTCTGGCCCAGGTGTTCTTCCTGTTCGTTATCATCAAGACCATCCGTGGCGGCGAGCCGGCCACGTCTGAAGTCTGGGAAGGTGCACAGGGTCTGGAGTGGACGGTTGCATCACCGGCACCGTATCACACCTTTGCGACGGCACCGGAAGTCAGGTAATTCGAGCGCGCATGGGTGCGAGCCCATGCGCGCTAAAATTTACGGGTGAAAATCATGGCAGAGCAGGATAACAGGCGGCAATCGACCCGTATGGTTGTCACCGTGGTATTGCTGGTGCTGCTGGCACTGGGCTTTTTTGCAGCCAGTTTTTTCGTGCTGACCTAGATTACTGAACTGGATAACTGGACTGAATTACAGACTGGGACATGGAAAAAAACGATCGCAAACAGGCTAATCAGCGAGTTGTAAAGCGGCTTGGTATTGCCGCAGTGCTGATGTTTGGCTTCGGTTTTGCACTGGTACCGCTGTACGATGTGTTCTGCGACATAACCGGTATTAATGGTAAAACCGGACGTATAGATATGGAAGAAGCGCTCAGTCAGCAGGTTGATGCAGACCGCCTGGTGACAGTGGAGTTTCTGGCAACGGTACATTCTGACCTGCCATGGGAGTTCAGGCCGATGGTCAGGAGGATCAAGGTACACCCGGGCGAAGTGACCGAAGTCAACTATTTAGCCAGTAACAAGACGGAAAATCTGGTTGCGGGCCAGGCAGTTCCCAGTCTGGCACCGGGACTGGCAGCAAAGTATTTCAACAAGACAGAATGTTTCTGTTTTACCCGGCAGACACTGGGACCGGGAGAGAGCAGGGAAATGCCGCTGCGGTTTGTAGTAGATCCGGAGCTGCCCGAGAATGTCAGGACCGTGTCATTGTCCTATACCTTCTACCAGGCAGAACCTGATGCGTCAGGTAGTACCAGTTCAATGGAGTCAGGTGGACTTGAGTCCGTTATGTGATTTTGCAGATGGTGGGGTCGTCAGGCCTGTTTGCCACCATTGGAAATTTTCTGAATAACTTAAAAGTATAGAGAGGGAGTTATCAATGTCATCATCTAGCGGGGGTTACTACCTACCGGAACCCAGTCACTGGCCCATTACGGGTTCAATCGGCATGTTCCTGATGCTGTTCGGTTTTGCCAGCTTTCTGCATGGCGGTAGCAGCCTGGTCATGATTGCCGGGGCTGCGGTTCTTATCTTCATGCTGTTCGGCTGGTTCGGGACCGTGATTAATGAAAGCCTGAGTGGCAAATACAACAGCCAGGTGGATACCTCGTTCCGCATGGGCATGGGCTGGTTTATTTTCTCCGAAGTCATGTTTTTTGCAGCGTTCTTCGGTGTCCTGTTTTATGCGCGGATGTGGGCTATTCCGTGGCTGGGCGGGTCATCCAATAACGCTATGACCCACGAATTGCTGTGGCCTGCATTTGATGCCGTGTGGCCCACCAACGGCCCTGGTGATGTCGGCGGTGAATACCAGTCGATGGGTGCCTGGGGTATTCCGGCTATCAATACCCTGATCCTGTTATCCAGTGGCGTGACCCTTACCTGGGCGCACTGGGGGTTGAAGAAAGAAGACCGTACCCAGTTGATCCTTGGTCTGATGCTCACTGTTGCGCTTGGCTTCCTGTTCCTCGGTCTGCAGGCCTATGAGTACTACCATGCCTACCATGAGCTCAACCTGAAGCTGACAAGCGGCATGTATGGCTCGACCTTTTACATGCTCACCGGTTTTCACGGCCTGCATGTGACGCTGGGTGCGACCATGCTGTTTGTGATCTTGATTCGCAGCATGAAAGGCCACTTCACCGAGGAGCACCACTTCGCGTTTGAGGCGGTGGCCTGGTACTGGCACTTTGTTGACGTGGTTTGGCTGATTCTATTCGTCTTTGTCTACTGGCTGGTCTAGACGGCGAGCGTACTGATTGAAAAAGGGCGCTGCTTTGCAGCGCCCTTTTTTGCTTTCTACAGGGGTGATCGCATCCTTGAATGGGTTAAAATGGCATGCCTGAGTGCAACAGGCTCCTAGCCGGGAATGGCACCGTGTGGTTGCAGCAGGCCGGTGGCAAAGCCAATCATCAACAGGATGAACAGAAGTACAGACAGGCTGACCCTTACCGTGAGTGCCTTGACGGTGCGCTCTGAAGCGCCCTTGTCCTTCATCAGGAAAAACAGACCGCTGAAGAGACTGCCGATGATGGCAAACAGAAACAGGACAACAATGATTTTGGTGATCATGGGTATAACCGGGTTGGCTGGATAATGACCGCAAGTATAGCAAAATGGTATTGGCAATGAGATTTGGTGCTTTCGACTTCAAACCAGCACGGTGGCCAACCATCATCACCCTGTTGCTGTTGGCGCTGATGACCTGGCTGGGATTCTGGCAACTGGAACGGGCCAACTGGAAACAGGCGCTGGTTGATACACATGAAGGCCGTACCCGGCTGTCACCCATAGCGCTGCGTCCGGGAGCGGAGATTGACGATGAGGTGCAATACCGTCGTGTGTTTGCGCGTGGATACTATGATATGGAACACCAGTTGCTGCTGGATAACAAAACGTATCAGGGACATGCCGGCTATCAAGTGCTCACCCCACTGCATCTGGCTGAATCGGATGCGGTCGTGCTGGTTAACCGCGGCTGGGTTCCGCTGGGCAAGAGCCGGGCAGAATTGCCGGAGTTGCCGGGGACCGACGGTGAAGTACTGGTCGATGCGATGGTCCAGTTGCCGCCGACAAAACTCTTCAGGCTTGCTGAGGTTGACGAGGTCAACGCAGCCTGGCCCAAGGTGGTGCAGCAGGTTGAAATGGGAGAGCTGGAGCAACTGCTGGGTGTTCCTCTGGAGCCATTGACACTGTTGCTGGACAAGGACGATGCGTTCGGTTTTATCCGGGACTGGAAAGCTGTTTATGGTGTCACAGTTGACAAACATCGCGCCTACGCGGTGCAGTGGTTTACGCTCGCTGCGGTGCTGTTGCTGATTTATATAAGCGTGAATTCCAAACGCATATCAAACGAGAAGTGATGAAAAGACGATGAATGAGAAAAGGGTTATGTCTGCCGGCAGGCAGCGTGGATTTCTGAGTTCGCGTCAGGGACTGGTGTTGCTGGGCTTGCTGTTCATGACGCCGGCGTTTGTTGCCTGGGTTATGCACAACAGCAGTGAGGAGGGCTGGCGACCTGAAGGGACCACCAACAGGGGCATGCTGGTGCATCCGGCCAGGCCGCTGATTTTCCCGGCAGACATGATGATTGCCGGGGTGTCTGCAAATGACTACCTGCAAGGCAAGTGGACGCTGTTGTATATCGGTGATAGCGACTGTGGTGAGGTGTGCAATAACAATCTTTACAAGATGCGTCAGGTAAATATCGCCCAGAACGAGAACATGAAACGGGTGCAACGCCTGTACCTTGTCAGGGAAGAAGAACTGTCAGGGACGCCGGGTGCCTTGCTGGAGAAGGAATATTCGAATATGGAAGTAGCGCTCTTCCCGGATACGCAGGCACAACAGCTAACGCCTGATTTTTTGATAGAGGGTGTTTCCATGGAGGGCGCCGAGCGTGTGTATATCATCGATCCGCTGGGTAATCTGATGATGTACTATCCAGCCGATGCAGATCCGGGCGGGATGCTGAAGGATCTGAAGAAATTACTGAAATACTCAAAGATCGGTTAGTGAATATTCCATGATGGATCTGGTTAAAAGCTACCTGGGCCTGTGCAAACTCAAGGTTGTGGCGTTGATTGTCTTTACCGCCATGGTCGGAATGTTTATGGCGACATCACCCCCCGGCATGGTGCCGTGGGACGTACTGATCCTTGGTAACCTGGGAATTGGCATGGCGGCATCCGCTGCCGCTGCAATTAATCATGTGCTGGATGCGCGTGAAGATGCCAAGATGGCACGCACCCGTCAGCGTCCCCTGCCGCAAGGTGCTGTCAGCGAACGCCATGCGCTGGTGTTTGCCATCCTGCTGGGTGCACTGGCCATGGTTGTCCTGGGGGTATTTATTAATACCCTGACTGCGGTGCTGACCTTCCTGTCGCTGGTCGGTTATGCCGTGGTCTATACCATGTACCTGAAGCGGGCGACACCACAGAACATTGTCATTGGTGGCGCTGCCGGTGCTGCACCCCCCGTACTGGGCTGGGTGGCACTGACCGGCACGGTTGATCCGCATGCCCTGCTGCTGTTCCTGATTATCTTCATCTGGACCCCGCCGCATTTCTGGGCACTGGCGATTCACCGGCGTGATGAATATGCAAAAGTTGATATCCCCATGTTACCGGTAACGCATGGCGTGCCGTTTACGCGTTTGCAAATACTGCTCTATACCATAATGCTGATTGTCGTCAGTGTATTGCCGTTTGTATTCAAAATGAGCGGGTTATTCTACCTGGCGGGTGCATTGATACTGGGAGGCGGTTTTCTTTATTACGCCGTACTGTTGATGAAGGGTGATGACGAGAGCATTGCCATGAAGACCTTTGGTTATTCCATCTGGTACCTGATGGCGATGTTTACCATTCTACTTGTTGATCATTACCTGCTGTTGCTGTCCTGGTAAGGTTGCTCGCGCAAAGTTTTCGTTCCTGCTTACCCCTCGCGTGCAATAGAGAATGTAGTATGTGCTTCGCAAGCTCAGCGCATCCTACTGGCGATAGAGTTTCCGCCAGGTTAGGAGTGTTGGCTGTTATAGCAGGCGAATACATCTGCAATAAATTGTTCACGCAGCCCCGGATCCTGCAGGCGTATCTCATCCGTGACGGGTAAATCGGGGTGAACTTTGATCAACACTGCGGCAAAAGCGCCTGTTCCGTCCGGCTTTGCCTGTTTGCCCTGTTCCGTCCAGGTCGTTACTCCCTCGATACCACAGCTGGGTGAGCGGGCCTTGAAGATATATCCACAGATGTCCGCAAATTCCCTGGCGATACGGTTGCCATAATCCTCCAGCTTGCGGGTGACATCGATGTTCGGGTTGTTTACGCCCCTTATGCGTATACCCTGTCCAGTATGGACCAGTTGAATGGGTTCACGCGGAACACCCAGGCCGATGGCCACCTCCGGGCAGCAGGGCTGGAACTCGAAGAGGTCGGCTAGCTGCGTGTTGATTAGTAGATCGTATCTGTGGCCGCCGTCATAGCGGACCTGCTCGCCCAGCAGGCAACTACTTATTCCGACGGGGGGAGGGCCGGGGTTGTCGGTCATGTACCGTAAACTCACGGTGTGAGTGTGCCATTAGATGGGTGACTGCAGGTGGTTTTGCAGGTCGACCTTATCGATCAGTTCCAGGCTGTTCAGGCCGTCATCGTTTTCTTCAGCTTGTTGATGGCATTTTTCTCCAGCTGACGAATCCGTTCGGCTGAAACCGCATAGCGCGCGGCCAGATCATGCAGCGTGCTTTTATTATCCGTCAGCCAGCGTTCTTCGAGAATGGTACGGCTGCGGTCATCAAGTTGCTCCAGGGCGGTCGACAGGCTGCTGCTGGCATCACTATTCCAGTCATCCCGTTCAACCGTCAATGCCGGGTCGTTGGACTCGTCGCTCAGGTAAGCGGCTGGTGCGAAATGGTGAGCATCTTCGTCCTCATCGGCAGCCGTCAAATCGAAGCCAATGTCCTGCCCGCTGAGGCGGGATTCCATTTCCAGCACAACTTCCGGTTTGACACCGAGGTCTTCGGCCACGCTGTTTACCTCATCCTGGTTGAGCCAGCCGAGACGCTGCTTTTTGCTGCGCAGGTTGAAGAACAGTTTGCGCTGTGCCTTGGTCGTGGCGACTTTCACAATGCGCCAGTTACGCAGGACAAATTCGTGTATTTCGGCACGTACCCAGTGGACAGCATAGGAAACCAGACGGACACCCGCGTCCGGGTCAAAGCGTTTAACGGCCTTCATTAGACCAATATTGCCTTCCTGGACCAGATCACCCAGTGCCAGCCCGTAACCGCTGTAGCCGCGGGCGATACGGACCACGAAACGCAAATGCGACATCACCAGTTCACGTGCGGCATCCAGGTCACCATCATTCTGCAGTCGCAAGGCCAGTGAGTGCTCTTCTTCGGCGGTCAACACCGGGATGCTGAAAGCAGCCTGGATATATTGATCCAGGTTGCCAGTCGGCAGCGGCAATGCAAGTGTTTGATTTCTTGTGACTAAAGCCTGTGTCATGGGTGATCTCTCTATATCAATGGGTTCTAATACTAGCACTCAAAGCAATAGAGTGCCAATTTGGCAGGAAGTTCCATGAAATCGGCGGCTTATATGAATCCTTGCGTCATTGGGCAACCGGCTTTCAGGTGGGTTCGATGGCATCCAGATGCCGGCCAACAGCCAGCCATGATCCCAGCAGTCCCAGGCACATGCCGCCCATGACCAGTATCCAAAGCAGCTGGAAGGGCAGGGTTTCAAGGTGGAAGTCGCTTTGATAGAGGCCGGCGAGGTTTGAAACCGGCGCGGACAGCAGCCAGAAGCCGGTTTCAACCAGCAACCAGGCGATGATTGCGCCGAGTACACCGTACCAGAGTCCACAGTAGAGGAAGGGGCGGCGCACAAAGCCGTTGGTCGCACCAATCAGCTTGGTGACCAGTATTTCCTCGCGACGATTCTGTATTTCCAGCCGGATGGTATTGCCGATCATTAATAATACCGCCAGTGCCAGCAGGCAGCCGGTGATCAATATGCCGCGACGGGCAATATCCAGAATGGCGGCAAGTCGTTGTACCCACTGCAAATCGAGTTGTGCCAGCGCTGTTTCCGGAAGCCGGCTGAAGCGCTCGCGCAGGGCGCTTGCGGCTGCCGGGTCGGTGTAGCCACTGGCAGGTATCACCACCAGCACGGCTGGCAGTGGATTCTCGTCCAGCGCATCGAGGACATCTGCAAAGCCGGACCGCTGGCTGAATTCCTGCAATGCCTCGTCCGGGGTTACCAGTTGCACCGAATGGACTTCCGGCCATTCCCTGACGCTTTTTGCCAGCCGGTCCGCGGCGCTCGCCGAGACGCTGTTTTGCAAGAACACGGACATGCTTGCCTGTCCATCCCAGGTGCCGCTGAGACGTTCGAGATTATCCAGCAACAGGTACAGGCCGGCGGGCATGGCCAGTGCGATGGCGATGACGGCCGCCGTCATCAATGAGGCCACCCGGTTGCGGTACAGGCGCCCCAGACTGTCGAGTGCAACCTGTGCATGCCGTTGCAAAAAGGTCCTGGGTGACAGCAGGCGGCGTAGCTGTGCATGCCAGTGATGCTGTGATTGACGCTGATTTTTGCGTGATCGTTTCATTCGCGATCAACCACAGAACCTGCAAGGCGACCGTGTTCCAGCGACAGGGCCGGGTAATCCAGTTCTTCAATCAGGGGGATATCATGGCTGGCGATCAGCACGCTTACGCCGACATCATTAAACAGGGCAAACAGTGCCATGATTTCGCGTGATAAATCGGGGTCCAGGTTACCCGTTGGTTCATCTGCCAGCAGCAGCATGGGTTTGTTGACCACGGCGCGGGCAATACCGACGCGTTGCTGCTCACCACCTGACAGGGTGATCGGGTAAAGCCGTTCTTTCTTCAGCAGGCCCAGTTTGTCGAGGGCCGCACGCACCCGGCGTCCGATTTCCTGGTGCCGGTAACCGGCGATAATCAGTGGCAGGGCAACATTATCAAACACAGTACGGTCAAACAGCAGGTGATGTTCCTGGAAAATAAAGCCGATCTTGCGGCGGATGTAGGGGATGCGCCGTTTGCCTATGCGGGAAACATTCTGGCCATCGAGAAACAGCTGGCCACGTGTGGTGCGCTCGATCAGGGCGATCAGCTTCAGCAGGGTGCTTTTACCGGCACCGGAATGCCCGGTCAAAAAGGCCATGGCACCCTTTTCCATGTGAAAACTGATGTTGCTCAGTGCCTCATAGCCACCCGGGTAGCGTTTACTGATATTGGTGAAACGAATCATTTAAGGTCAGATAAAAGGATAAAGCTAAAAGAGAAAAGTATCCCCGGGTTCATGTTGTATCTTTTCTCTTTTCACTTGTATCTGTATCTGCATTAAACAGGGCATCAACGAATTCAGTGGCATCAAACTCGCGCAGATTCTCGATACCTTCTCCCACGCCTATGAACCGTATCGGGATGTTCATTTTCTTTGCGATGGCAAAAATAATACCGCCCTTGGCAGTACCGTCCAGCTTGGTGAGGGTGATGCCGGTCAGGCCAACTGATTCATTGAATTCCTGTGCCTGGTTGAGTGCATTCTGCCCGGTGCCGGCGTCCACGACCAGCATCACTTCATGCGGGATGCTGTCATCCAGCTTTCCCATGACGCGTTTTATTTTTTTCAACTCGTCCATCAGGTTGGTCTGGGTGTGCAGGCGCCCGGCGGTATCGGCAATCAGTACATCCATATTACGTGAACGTGCCGAGTTGAGGGCGTCGAATATGACAGAGGCCGAATCGGCGCCCTGTCGCTGCGCGATTACCGGCACATCATTGCGTTCACCCCAGGTCTGCAGTTGCTCGACGGCGGCGGCCCGGAAGGTATCACCGGCGGCCAGCATGACCTTCAGTCCCTGTTGCTGGAAGCGGTGCGCGAGTTTTCCGATAGTCGTGGTCTTGCCGGCACCGTTGATGCCCACCATAAGAATCACCCAGGGACGGGTATTTTCCGGGATGACCAGTGGCTGACTGACGGGCGCAAGTATTGCCTGCATGTGCCGGCGCAGGGCAGCCAGCAGTTCATCAGCATTTTTCACCTGACCCAGGGCCACCTGTTCGGTCAGTCGATCAATAATATCGCGGGTCGCATCGACACCGATATCGGCAACCAGCAGCATGGTCTCGATTTCCTCGATCAGGTCATCGTCAATTGCTTTACTGCCCAGCACCAGGTCGGCAACACCGCCTGTCAGGCTTTGGCGTGTACGTGAGAGGCCGTCCTTGAGCCGTTTAAACAACCCGGATTTTTCAGGTTTGTCCTGTTTGGCCGTTGTTTTGTTTTTTCCGAAACCAAGCATGAAATTTATTGTCAGTGAATGATTAGGTGATCAAGGGTCGGATATCCTATCATTCTCTCCCCCCGTCCGGGTTAACTATTCTATATGGAGCAGATGCATGCGAAGTATGCTGTCAATATTCCTCCTGCTGGGCAGCCAGATGGCGCTGGCAGCCGGAGCCGTCACTGAATACCAGCTGGAAAACGGTCTCAAGCTGGTCGTCAAGGAGGACCACCGTGCCCCGGTGGTTATTTCACAGGTCTGGTACAAGGTGGGCGCCAGTTACGAACATGATGGTATTACCGGGGTGTCTCATGTGCTGGAACACATGATGTTC
>DMKK01000169.1 GCA_003454335.1 Gammaproteobacteria bacterium
AAAAAACCGTAGATCTTCGTAGGATGGGTGAAGGAGCGCAGCAACGATGGACAGGATAGCCCAAGTGTCGCGGGGCACATGGATGTGCGAGAGCGACCGCACCCGTCAGGCGGGTTAACCAATACCCCCTGTCCTCAGCGTGCCCGGTGCCTTTGTGGTGAATAGCCACCAATCAGGCAGCCCGAGCAAGTATTTTCAATCTGCAGCGGCTTCCGGTATAGTACGCGCCAGTTCGGTGCACTTCGGTCTGCACCCGAGTCCTCGCGGTAACCATTTCTGGCAAACCTCGAACATCAACAACCGTATTGCGCCTAGACCGTCCCGCGACCTGTGTCGCCGGTAGGCCGATCCAGGAGCATTCCCTATTATGTCATTTGATACCCTCGGCCTGTCGGCCGAATTACTTCGTGCTGTCTCCGAACAGGGCTACAGCGAACCTACACCAGTACAGAGCCAGGCGATTCCCGTCATTATTCAGGGGAAAGACATACTGGCCGGTGCACAGACCGGTACCGGCAAGACCGCCGGTTTTACCTTGCCTTTATTGCAGCACCTCAGCGGCGCGACCCCGGTCAAGGGCAGGCGCCCGGTGCGCGCGCTTATTCTGACCCCGACACGTGAGCTCGCAGCCCAGGTGGCGGAAAGCGTCAGTACCTATGGTAAATATCTGCCGCTGACCTCAACGGTGATCTTCGGCGGCGTCAAAATCAACCCGCAGATTCAGCGGCTGCGCGCGGGTGTGGATATCGTGGTGGCGACACCGGGGCGGCTGCTGGATCACGTTTCACAAAAGACGCTGGATCTTTCCGCCGTTGAGATGCTGGTGCTGGACGAAGCCGACCGCATGCTGGACATGGGGTTCATACACGATATCCGCAAGATTCTCGGCTTGCTGCCAAAGCGACGCCAGAATCTGCTGTTCTCCGCCACCTATTCCAATGACATCAGGAAACTTGCCGACAAGCTGCTCGATGCACCGGTGCTGATCGAAGTGGCTCGCCGCAATGTCCCTACCGAGCTGGTCGAACAGGTGGTCCACCCGGTGGACCGGGAACGCAAGCGCGAGTTGTTGTCGTTCATGGTGGGCTCGCAGAACTGGCGCCAGGTGCTGGTGTTTACCCGCACCAAGCACGGTGCCAATCGTCTCTCGCAGCAGCTGGAAAAGGATGGCATCAGCAGTGCGGCGATCCACGGCAACAAGAGTCAGGGCGCGCGTACTCGCGCACTGGCCAATTTTAAACGTGGCGAGGTGCGGGTGCTGGTGGCCACCGATATCGCGGCACGTGGTCTGGATATCGATCAGTTACCGCACGTGGTTAACTATGAATTGCCCAACGTGCCGGAAGATTATGTACACCGTATTGGCCGTACCGGCCGTGCTGGTAACGAGGGGCAGGCAGTGTCGCTGGTGTGTGTGGATGAGCACAAGCTGCTTGGTGATATCGAGCGCCTGTTGAAACGTGATCTTTCCAGGATCGTGATTCCGGGTTATGAACCCGATCCCGCGATTCGCGCACAGCCGATTCAAAAGGGACGTAACGGGGGTGGAAAACCCGGATCACGCAACGGTTCCGGGCAGCAGCGCGGTAAAAGATCAGGTGGAGGCAACGCATCGGGCAGGGGACGTTCGGGCGCGTCTGCACGTGGTGGCCAGCCAAAAGGCGCTGCAGGGGCTAATCGCTCCGGGAATTCGCGCCGGCGTCCGGCATCGTCACGCTCGGCGTAACGGCACTGCTACAGGGTTACGATTGACTGAAATCTGATTGTAGGAGTGGCGTCGCCGCGATTCGTGGCGGGGACGACTCCTGCAGGATTGATCCAGATTCGCGCCGGGGATGACGCTCCTACAGGAAGGGCTGAGCCAGAACCTCACCAGCGGTGTATTCCGGAATCACGGCGATATATCTATTCTTTCTGAACGGATGCTGGCTAACGGCGCTTGCGCCCGCGTGCAGCCTTCGGGTCATCGAAACGTACCCGCAGGGATCTGTCGCCGCCGCCGATTGACTTGCCGTCCAGCGCCGTCTGTGCGGCACGGGCTTCGTGTCCTTCCATTTCAATGAAGCCGAAGCCCTTGCATTTGCCAGTGAAGATATCCGAAGCCACGCTGATGGAGCGCACTGTGCCAAATTCAGCGAACATGGCACGGACGGATTCTTCAGTGGCGTCCTGCGGGAGGTTGCCGACAAACAGCTTTTTCATGTGTGTTTCCTTGTTGGAGCAGGGCGGTTGTCGCCGGCTGCAGGAAAAAAAGAACCCCGCGAGCGGGGTTCTTTGGTCTGGATCGATTAATCACCTGAGGCGTGACAGTATATACGAAAATCAGCGCATGACACCCTGTTTTTCGCGGCAGGGCTTACCTGGGCGGGCGGGGTAATCGTGGCAGTGGCATCCGCTCGCCGGATGAGGTGGGTGGCGGGTTTATATAGGTTATAGTTATAAATGCCACACCTGTTACGGGAATTCGTTCATGTACACTGACATAAGCAAGCTGCTGGAGGATATGCGTAGCCTCCAGGAACAACTCGATCAGTTCTTTGAGGAAGCACGCGAAAAATTCCGCTATACGCTGGAGGATGGCCGGGTGCGTTTCTCCCGCGAGGTCCAGCAACTGCAGCGGCGCTACCGGGTTGGCTCATTCCGTTATCTGCTGGGCGCCGACTGGCGCAGCCTGGTTACCGCACCTGTTATCTACAGCATGATTGTGCCGCTGGCCATCATGGACCTGAGTTTCACTGTTTTCCAGCATGTTTGTTTCCGTGCCTACGGTGTGCCGCGCGTGCCCCGGCGGGACTACCGGGTCAATGACCGGCAACGGCTGGCCTACCTGAACACCATCGAGAAGGTAAACTGCGTCTATTGCGGCTATGGTAACGGCGTGATTGCCTATGCACGGGAGATTGTCTCGCGTACCGAACAGTACTGGTGCCCGATCCGTCATGCCAATCGCGTCATCGATGCGCATCGGCGCTATCCGCAGTTCTTCGCCTTTGGCGATGCGCAGGGCTATCAACAGGGCCTGAAGGCCAAGCGACAGGCATTGAAAGAGGAGCACCATGATGGACATGGGATCTGAGGGCCGGCCGGATATTCCGGCCCCGCTGAGCCGCGAACACCGGCAGGCGCTGCCATCTCCAGCTGTGGCAGGAGGTGGCGGACAGTGAAGCTTTCCTTTCATGGCGCGGCCAGGGGGGTCACCGGTTCCTGTCACCTGTTGCAATGTGCCGGCAAACGTATCCTCGTTGATTGCGGTTTCTACCAGGGCGGCCGCGAACTCGAAGAGGACAATGCCGATGATTTCGGGTTTGATGCGGCGAGCATTGACTACCTGCTCCTGACCCATGCCCACCTGGACCATTGCGGACGTATCCCCCTGTTGGTGAGTCGGGGGTTTACCGGCGAAATCATTACCACCGCTGCCAGCCGGGAACTTGCGCGTCTGATCATGCTGGATGCTGCCGGCCTGCAGGAAGAGGAAGCGCGTTACCTGAACCGCCGGGCGCGGCGCCGTGGCAAATCAGCGGATGTCATTGTGCCGCTGTATACCACCCTGGACGCCCTGAACGCACTTGAATATTTCGGCCGCACGGCCCTGTATAAACAGACCCTGCAATTGTCACCCGATATACAGGTCACCTTTATCAACGCCGGCCATATTCTGGGGTCGGCGTGTCTCGACCTGCAACTGACGGAAGGTTCCGAGCATCGCAGGATACTGTTTTCCGGTGATCTGGGTTTAAGTGACCGGCCGATCCTGCGAGATCCGGAGGTGCCGCCACAGGCTGATATCGTTGTCATGGAAACCACCTATGGTGACCGGCAACACAAACAGCTCGAACCTTCCGTCGAGGAATTATATGGAGCTATTAACGAGACGGTGGAGCGAGGTGGTAATGTCATCATCCCGACCTTTGCGCTGGAACGTGCACAGGAATTGCTGTTTTACCTGCATGCCGGCAAGACAGCGGGGACCCTGCCTGCCTTTTTGCAGGTGTTTCTTGATTCTCCCATGGCGATCTCCGCAACGGAGATCTTCCGGCGGCACCATGAATGTTATGACGAACAGACTGCCGAGCTGTTTGCCAGCGGCCATGATCCTTTCAAGTTCCCGGGGCTGCATTTTACCCGGGAAACGGCCGAGTCAATGGCGATCAACCAGGTCAGCAGCGGTGCCGTGATCATGGCGGGTTCCGGGATGTGTACCGGTGGTCGCGTGCGCCATCACCTGAAGCATCATCTGGGCCGGGAACACAGCAGTATTGTATTTGTCGGCTATGCCGCGCACGGCACACTGGCGCGCCGTATCGTGGATGGCGCCCGGATCGTCAGTATTTACGGTGACGACTACCGGGTGCGCGCGCAGATTCATACTATCGGCGGTTTCTCCGCGCACGCGGGGCAGACAGAACTGCTGGCCTGGCATCGGCATACCGGTAACCCGAAAACCACCTTCCTGGTGCACGGTGAAAAAGACAGTATGGCGGCCTTCAGTCACCTGCTGAAAAATACCCGGGTGGAGATGCCGAAGTTGCATCAGGAATTTGAGTTGTAAACGAGACGAACCCAATCATTGTAAATACTCTCCCACAGATATGTAGGATGGATAAAGGAACGAAGTGACGTACCCATCAAGACCAGCGCTCCGTCTCTGATGGGTACGCTGCGCTTTACCCATCCTACAAGTTCAGTACATCCGATCCTTGTGCGATATTCATGCCGTGGTTGAACAAACAAATCCTGATTTAACCTGCAAGTTTTGTGAAAACGTCTAGGCTTCTGGTTATATGAAGAATAAAGCAACTGACAGCGCCAGTATCAGTATTGATGCGGATACATTGATCTGCAGCAAGCTCTGGACTGTGGGTGGTGTCGGGCCGTTGCGTACCTTGCTGGAAGGACTAATTCTGCCGCAGGATGATGTCGTTTCAATAAACGGCAGTGCCATTACCGCGATGGATACGGCAGGTGCCTGGCTGCTGTTACAACTCCGGGAACGTCTGGAAAAAGCGGGCAGGCAGGTCGTTCTTGATGCATTCCGGCCAGAGCATAGTCGTCTGGTTCAATACATTGCCGATGCAAGTCAGGCTGCTGAAACAGTTATCCCGAGACGTGTAGCCGGTTCCTTGCTGGATCGATGGTTTTCCACCTGTCATGACCTGGTCTGTTTTCTGGCATTTACAGGCGAGGTAATTGTTTCGCTGCTCCTGGCTATTCGTCATCCCGGTCGGATTCGCTGGCGGGAAATACTGGCTGACATGTACGCGTCGGGCGTCAAGGCCCTTCCCATTGTCGGGTTGCTGTCTTTCCTGATGGGAGTGGTGATTGCTTACCAGGGATCCGTGCAGCTGAAACTGTACGGTGCAAATATTTATATTGCGGACCTGGTCGGGCACTCAATGCTGCGTGAACTGGCACCGTTACTGACGGCCATACTTGTGTGCGGCAGAACGGGGTCTGCCTATGCTGCCCAGATCGGCACCATGAAGGTGCGGGAAGAAGTGGCGGCGTTGCAGACGATCGGTATACCGCCGGTTGATGTGCTGGTGCTGCCAAAGCTGATATCCCTGATTGTGGTCTTGCCTCTGCTCTCGGTGTTCGCCGATGTGCTGGCTATATTCGGGGGCATGGTCATGGCAAACAGCCAGCTGGGTATCAGCTTCAGTGCCTTTTTCTTTCGTCTCGAGGAAGCCATTAGTTACTCAACCTTCATGATTGGTATCGGCAAGGCACCGTTATTTGCAGCGATTATTGCAATTGTGGGTTGTTACCAGGGATTCAGGGTGGAGGGCAGTGCAGAGAGTGTCGGCCGGCACACTACCATCAGTGTGGTGCAGTCAATTTTCCTGGTGATTGTGACCGACGCCCTGTTTTCTATTCTGTTTATTTTGCTGGGTGTCTGATGCCCATGCACACTTCATCCGCCGAAATATCCCGCTCGGACGATGCGCCCGGTCGGGAGGTCATTATCAGTATTCGTGATCTTCGGACGGTATTTGACGCACGCATTATTCATGATGGTATCGATCTGGATATTTATCGTGGTGAGGTATTGGCACTGGTGGGAGGCAGCGGCAGCGGCAAGAGTACCTTGCTGCGTGAAATGATCATGTTGCAGCGCCCGGATGCCGGTACGGTGAAATTATTTGGCGAGGACGTTGTCGGAATATCAGAGGCCGGGGCCGGGCGGTTACGGCGGCGGTTTGGTGTGTTGTTCCAGCAAGGTGCGCTGTTCAGCGGTTTGACGGTGCTGAAGAATGTTGGTTTGCCCCTGCGTGAACATACCCGGTTTGACGATGCGATGATCGATGCGCTGGCACGGGTGAAGATCCTGCAGGCAGGGCTGGAACCGGCGGCAGCAGGGCTCTACCCGAATGAACTGAGCGGCGGAATGATCAAGCGGGCCGCCCTGGCGCGTGCCATGGTGCTGGACCCGGAAGTATTGTTTCTGGATGAGCCTGCATCCGGGCTGGACCCTGGCAGTGCAGGTTCATTTGATGAGCTGCTGCTGAAGCTAAAGGATATGCTGGGGTTGACGGTCGTTATGGTGACGCATGACCTGGATTCGCTGTGGGGGGCTGCCGACCGGGTTGCCGTGCTTGGAGGTACCAGGTTGCGTGGCGTGGGTTCCATGGAAGTGTTGTCTGCGTCAACCGAACCACATGTCGTTGACTATCTTGCAGGACCCCGGGCCAGGAATGCGCAGGAGCGACAATGGAAAAGAAAATAAACTACGCCATGGTCGGTTTGTTTGTGATTGTGCTGGGTGCCACCTGGCTGGCAATCAGTCTGTGGCTGGCGCTTGGCGATTTCTCTACACAATACACCACTTACCGGGTCTACATGAATGAGTCGGTTTCGGGTTTGTACCTGGATGCCCCGGTCAAGTACCGGGGTGTTGAGATTGGCAAGGTAAACAATATAAAACTTAATCCGGGAGAGCCAGGCCAGGTTCAATTGACGCTGGATATCGAATCATCGGTGCCTATCAAGGCGGACACGATTGCCGTACTGACAGTGCAGGGGATGACCGGGATTGCGTTCGTGGATTTAACGGGGGGAAGTCTGGATTGGCCGCAACTGGAGGCCGCAGATGATGAATTCTACCC
>DMKK01000009.1:0-4370 GCA_003454335.1 Gammaproteobacteria bacterium
TAGTCCGCATCTTTGATATCAAAGATGCGGACTACTCCCTCTATACGGGCAAGGACATCACCTCCGTGATACAGATGTTCTTCTGGGCAACACGGAACATTTTTCATACCATCCGGAATAAAAAAGAGATCTTCAGGAATGACCGTAATGGCATAGTCCTGGTTCATGGAGATACGTTTTCTACCCTGCTTGGCGCGATCATGGGGAAGATTGCCGGACTCAAGGTTGCACACATAGAATCCGGGCTGCGTTCGTTCAATTTGCTGCACCCTTTTCCGGAAGAACTCACCAGAATCCTGACATTCCGTTTGTCTGACTACATGTTCTGCCCAGATGACCGGGCTGTGGCAAACCTCGAAAAATATGACGGAAAAAAAATCAACACAGAGTACAACACGCTGCTTGATGCCTTACATATCGCACTCCCGGTCATCCGCCACATTAGCGACGTGGCAATCCCCGACAGGCCTTTCGGGGTGGTCACATTACACAGATTCGAGAATATCCGTAACCACACAGCAATGCAGCGCATCATTAAACTTGTAGAGGAAATCAGCAAAAGGAAGCATCTGGTTTTTATTCTCCATAAACCCACCGAAATAAAACTCAGAAAATTCGGCTTTTATCCCCTGCTTGAGAACAACCCGAATATCGAACTTAGAGAGCGGTATGATTATTTTCGCTTTATCAAGCTGATCATCGAAGCTGAATTTATTGTAAGCGACGGCGGCAGCAATCAGGAAGAATGCTACTACCTCGGAAAACCCGTCATTCTGCTCAGAAAAGCCACAGAGAGAAATGAGGGACTCGGCAGAAACTGTGTACTCAGCAATTACGACAGCACCGTGGTCAATGATTTTGTTGCCAATATTGACAAATATACATTTGAAGCCTTGCAGTTGACGCACTCCCCCTCGGGGATCATCGTCGAGCACTGTGCCCGATTTGCCTGAAAGCACCGACACCCCGCCAGGGAGAACAATAGCTTGCCCACAGCGGCCATCTTAAAGATCTACCCCGGGTTGCCGAATAACACATAGCAAATACTGTAGCCCTGAATAATTGGAAACGAACAGTGATGAGCAACTCAACAAGTCACGTATTTTTTGCAATTCATACACTTAGTGGCAATCTGGCGCGGCATCCCCGGATGCCGATATTCTGACGAACATCACAGCAAAAACACTCTATCCAGGATATTGATACACATTCATGGCAACTATTAACCCAACAGCTCACCTCAGCGGCCTTGCCCGCAGGCTTGTCATGGACGACCTGCTCGATGAGGAGGAAGCCAGCAAAGCCCATGAGATGTCGCTGAAAAAGCGAACACACTTCGTCACCTACCTCGTAACAAACAAGATACTGAACAGCAGGGACATTGCATGGTCTGGCGCCCAGGAATTTGGTGTGCCATTGTTCGATCTGAAATCGATGGACATGGAAGCTGCACCGCTAAAACTGGTCAGCGAAAAACTCATCCAGCAACATAACGCCCTGCCACTTATCAAGCGTGGCAACCGTCTCTACATTGCCGTATCGGATCCGACCAATCTAAGCGCCATTGATGAATTCAAGTTCCATACCGGCATCAATACAGAAGCCGTGCTGGTCGAGGAAGACCAACTGCACCAGGCAATCGAAACGGCACTGGAAAAACTTGACACCACCATGTCCGAGCTCATGGATGCTGATCTCGATAATATCGATGTCAGTTCCGGCGACGATGACGGCAAAAAAGACGGTGATGACAGCGAATCTGATATTGACGACACGCCGGTTGTACGCTTCGTAAACAAGGTACTGCTGGACGCCATTAACACCGGCGCCTCCGATATCCACCTGGAGCCGTATGAAAAGGATTTTCGCGTCAGATTTCGTTCAGACGGGGTCTTGCACGAAATCACCTCTCCACCCCGTTCACTGGCATTGCGCATCATTGCCCGACTCAAGGTCATGAGCCGAATGAATATCGCTGAAAGACGGGTACCCCAGGACGGGCGTATCAAGATGAACCTGTCACGCAACCGCTCGATTGATTTTCGTGTCAACACCTTGCCAACACTTTACGGTGAGAAGGTGGTTTTACGTATTCTGGACGGTGCTGCAGCACAAATCGGTGTGGATGCACTGGGGTTCGAGGAAGAGCAGAAGAAGCTGTTTACCGATGCGATCAACAAACCTTACGGCATGGTACTGGTTACCGGGCCGACCGGTAGTGGCAAGACGGTCTCCCTGTACACCGGCCTGAATATGCTCAATACCCCCGACCGCAACATTTCCACCTGTGAGGACCCGGTAGAAATCAATGTGCAGGGTATTAATCAGGTCAATGTAAACCCGGTGGCCGGTCTCGATTTCGGTATCGCATTGCGTGCCTTCCTGCGTCAGGATCCGGATATCATCATGGTGGGTGAGATTCGTGACATCGAAACGGCAGAAATTGCTATCAAGGCTGCTCAAACCGGCCACCTGGTATTGTCCACGCTGCACACCAATGATGCTCCGCAGACGCTGACGCGTCTGGCCAATATGGGCGTCCCCGCATACAACATTGCTTCGGCAGTCCACCTGATCATGGCACAGAGACTTGCACGACGATTATGCGAAAAGTGCAAAAAAGAACTTGATATTCCACCCGAGACACTGCTCAAAACCGGGTTCAGGAAAGATCAGCTTGAGGGGCTCAAGATATTCAGCCCCGTAGGCTGCGATTCCTGTACCGGAGGCTACAAGGGCCGTGTTGGCATATACCAGGTCATGCCGATATCTGAAAAAATGGGAAGATTGATAATAGAGGGTGGAAATTCCCTGCAACTTTCTGAACAGGCACATGCCGAGGGCGTTGCAGATCTCAGAGCATCAGGCCTGCAGAAAGTTGCTGCAGGCATAACCAGTCTGGAAGAAGTCGACCGCGTAACAAAGGACTAAATCATGGCAGAAAAAGCAATCAAGCAACCGGAACTGTTTACCTGGTCCGGCACTGACAAACGTGGCATTAAGGTCAAGGGACAATCCCGCGGCGGCAACCCGGCCCTGATCAAGGCCAACCTGCGCAAACAGGGTATCAAACCGATTTCGGTTCGCAAGAAAAGCAATCTTTTCAAGGCAACAGAGAAGAAAAAGATCATCCCCAAGGATCTTGCTGTTTTCTTCCGTCAACTCGCCACCATGATGGCTGCGGGCGTTCCGCTGGTGCAGTCATTCGAGATCATTGGCCGCGGCCACGAAAATGCAGGCATGCGTGAACTGATTCTCAATATCAAGTCAGAGGTCGAGTCCGGCACCAGTCTTTCGGAGTCCCTGGCAAAGCACCCGCTCCACTTTGATGATCTTGTCATCAGCCTGGTCGGGGCCGGTGAGCAGGCCGGCGTGCTGGAAACACTGCTGGACAAGATCGCCACCTATAAGGAAAAAACAGAAGCCCTGAAGGCCAAGATCAAGAAGGCCATGTTCTATCCAGCGGCAGTGATTGTTGTCGCTTTCATTGTCACGGCGATCCTGCTGATCTTTGTGGTACCCCAGTTTGAACAGTTGTTCAGTAATTTTGGTGCAGACCTGCCCGCATTTACCCGTGTCGTGGTCAACCTGTCCGAATTCATGCAGGCGTACTGGTGGCTGGTCGTTGGCATTCTCGGGGGCAGCATCTTCGGCTTCCTGCAGGCCAAGAAACGCTCCCGGAAATTCGGGAGAATACTGGACCGCACAATTCTGAAGATACCCATTGTCGGCCCTATCATGCACAAGGCCGCCATTGCCCGCTATGCCCGGACCCTGTCCACCATGTTTGCTGCCGGTGTCCCGCTGGTTGAGGCGCTGCAGTCGGTTTCAGGAGCCACCGGTAACGTAGTCTACTCGGATGCTGTCCTGATGATAAAAGACAGCGTTGCTACCGGTCAGCAACTGACATTCGCCATGAACCAAACCGGACTTTTTCCTAACATGGTGGAACAGATGGTTGCAATCGGCGAGGAATCAGGCGCACTTGACTCCATGCTGTCCAAGGTTGCCGACTTCTATGAACAGGAAGTGGATGATGCCGTTGATGCCCTCACCAGTCTGCTGGAACCGCTGATCATGTCGGTCCTGGGTGTTCTTATCGGTGGCCTGGTTGTGGCCATGTATCTGCCAATCTTCAAGATGGGCGCCGCGATCTGACACGCATGGCAACGGAATGACACGGAAAGAATTCTACTAAGACGTTTTTCTTCCGTGTCATTCCGTGTGCTTCCGTGGCAAAATATCCAAGTCTTAGCCTGGTACCCACTAAGGGTTCAATCTGATAAAGACAGAAATTATGGCCACGGAATCCACGGAAGAACACGGAAATATAAAAGCCTTAATAGCAATTTTTTCGTGTTCTTCCGTGG
>DMKK01000009.1:4403-8425 GCA_003454335.1 Gammaproteobacteria bacterium
CGATACATCTTAAGTAAGTGCCATTTCAATTCAACACCGTTTCACGCGCCTGAACCTATGGAAGTATTGCAACTGCTCGAGTCTTCCCGGCTGTTCTTTGTCATTGCCACCGGTGCCCTGGGCCTGGTTGTAGGCAGCTTCCTGAATGTTGTCATTTACCGCTTGCCGGTCATGATGGACAGAACCTGGGCCCGGGAATGCCAGGAACACACAGGGGAATCGGCCAACACGGATGAACCGGAACGCTTCAACCTGCTAACACCTGCTTCCCGGTGTCCGCAATGCAATCATCGCGTCACAGCAGCAGAGAACGTCCCTGTCATCAGCTACCTGTTTCTGAGAGGTCGCTGCTCGGACTGTGGTACAGCCATATCCATGCGTTACCCGGCTGTCGAACTGATCACCGCGATTCTGTCTGTGATCACTGCACTCCATTTTGGCTACAGTATGCAAACACTGGCCGCGCTCGGTTTTACCTGGGCACTCATCCCGCTTTTTCTGATAGATTTTGATCATCAGATTCTGCCCGATTCGATCACCCTGCCCCTGTTATGGGCCGGCCTGCTACTCAGCCTGTCCAACCTGTTTGTAGACAGCCAGAGCAGTATTATCGGCGCTGCAGCAGGCTACCTGTCTTTGTGGGCAATCTTCCATGTATTTAAACTGCTAACCGGCAAAGAAGGCATGGGCTATGGTGATTTCAAGCTCCTCGGTGCCATTGGCGCCTGGACCGGCTGGCAGGCTCTGCCCGTGGTCATTCTGTTTTCATCCGTGGTCGGGGCTGCCATTGGAATCATTTTAATCCTGTTCAAGGGCCGCGACCATAGCCAGCCCATGCCCTTTGGACCGTTCCTGGCAGCAGCAGGGTGGATGACACTTTTGTGGGGAAACGACATAATCCGTCTGTATCTGCAGTAACCTTCTTCTTGATTACATCCGTGTAATACGGACACCTTGAATCTGGACAATAAACACATGCTGGTGGTAGGCCTGACCGGTGGTATTGGCAGCGGCAAAACAACAGTCGCGAATGGTTTCAGCGCGCTCGGTGTATCTGTCATTGATACGGACCAACTGGCACGCGAACTGGTCGAGCCTGGCCAGCCAGCACTTGATGAAATTATTGCTGTCTTCGGGAAAGATTGCATCGCCCGTGACGGGCAACTGAAACGTGCTTGCATCCGGCAACAAATCTACTCGGATGCCGGGCTGAAATCACAACTTGAAGCCATCCTTCACCCGAAAATACGCCAGCGTATCAAAACCTTATTGGCCGAACTCCGGGAAACCTACTGCATCGTGGCTATTCCCCTGTTACTGGAAACCCGCCAAACCGACCTGGTCGACCGGATTCTTGTGGTCGATACCGCTGAAAAAGAACAGCTCACACGGGTTGCCGCCAGAGACAGCCTGTCGGACAATACCATTATGGCCATCATGCAATCACAGGCAGATCGCAATACCCGCCTGCAGGCCGCTGACGACATCATTGTGAATGACGGCGATCTGGAATCACTGGCTGAACGCATACTGGAACTACATACGTACTACATGGAAATCGCATATGACCACTAGCCCGGGCACTTCAATTGCGAGCAGTCGGCAAGCACAAGAGCATGCCGACCCTGCGCACAGCACTGCCACCAAATCACCCCGGCCTGTGCCTGACAAGATCATGTATGAACAACCGCTCAACGAGCGAATCAGGGCCTTTCTGCGACTTGAATACCTGTTCCAGCAGGCTGCCTATCATCTGGGTCGCGAGTCCGAATGGGATAGCCGCGCCACACTGGCCTGTGTTCTGGAGATTCTCGAAATTTTTGGCAATACCAATTTCAAGTCCGAGGCCCTCAAGGAACTGGAGCGTCACTCGACCAGCCTGAAACGGCATGAAAAAAACCCGGACATTGACCATTCACAACTCTCGAGCCTGCTGGACGATATCAACACTCACATCGAAAGTGTGCGCACGATCAACGGCCAGATTGGCAATGAGCTGAAAACCAGTGAATTTCTGGCAAGCATCAAGCAGCGATGTGCAATTCCCGGCGGGACCTGTGATTTTGACCTGCCCGCCTTCCATTACTGGCTGAAGCAACCGGCAAAGGACCGTACCAGAGACCTCGCACAGTGGCTTGGCCACTTTGACGCCATCGGCCAGGCAATTCAGATGGTTCTTACCCTGACGCGCGACAGCACTCCAATGAAACTGACCCTGGCAACGGGTGGCATGTACCAGCGCACCCTGGATCCCAATCTTCCCTGCCAGCTTGTCAGGATTGCATTACCACAGGGACTTCCCTACTTTGCGGAACTGAGTGGTGGGCGTCACCGCTTCACCGCACGCTTTCTGCAGTTTTACACCGATGAAAAGCGCACCCTGCAAACCGACCGGGATGTAGAATTCGAACTGGCCTGTTGCGTGATCTAGGAGCCTGTCGGACTTAGGCAATCGTAGCGAGCATGATGGGAGAGCGAGAACAAATGGTCACGATTTTGAGGCACATAGTGGGCCTACGTAACGAAAAATTGGGGACATTTGGGCCGCTCTCCCATCAGCGCAGTAGATTGTTCCTAAGTCCGACAGGCTCCTAGTGTGGCGACCGACAAGAAACCTGCACAGACAGTCAGCTGCCCGACATGCAACAGTCCGGTAAAATGGACCATCGAACAACGCTGGCGCCCTTTCTGTTCCGAACGCTGCAAACTGATTGATCTCGGCACCTGGTTTGATGAAAGCAACCGCATCCCGGGCGAGAGCGAAGCTCACCTGACATCAGAACCGGATAACTAACCGGTTTTCTTCCAAAAATAACTTATCGTGCAAAGACGCAAAGAAAGAAAAACCTGTCTCAGGATGAGCTGAGCCTGCGAAGCGCATCCTACGGTCAGTGCGGAATTGACATGTACTGGCTGGCGGCTAAATCCAAAGCCCGCTGATCGCGGCTATGCCCTGAGCGCCATGCCGGAAGGCCGCATCCATATCTGACAACTGCATCCCGCCCAGCGCATAGACAGGCAATAGCGCCTGCTCAGTCAAGCACTGCAATCCGCCAAAACCCAACAGCTGCGCATCCGGATGGCTGGCCGTCCGCCGCACCGGTGAAACCACGACAAAATCGAGCCCCAGCGCCCCGGCATGCAGCACCTCCTCCTGTGTGTGACAGGACGCAGCTACCAGATATTCAGTTCCCAGCGGCCGCGCTGACAACTCCATGAGGCGTGCGCTGGAGAGGTGCACTCCGTCCACTCCCGTCTCGGCTGCCAGTGCGGGTTCAGCGTTCAACAGCAAACGGGCATTAGCCTGCCGGCAGCGATGCAGCACAGCTGGTACCAGTGCCCGGCAATCAGCCGTTGACAGTTGTCTGGCGCGCAATTGTACCAGCGATACCCCCCTGGCAAGCACCCGCTCCAACGCACCCAGAAAACGGGAATGGTCCGGGCCGGGTTCAGGTGTAATGAGATAGCAGTCAGGCAACATGACAGCCTTGATAATGGGAGTATTAGCCGCAGGAAACGGATACTCCCCGAGGTTTCCGACAGCTACCCACTCGATTGCCTGTCCCTCACAACCTGCAGGTTTCCCTGCAAAATCATCCACACGCCAGACATCCAGCAAGACAGCCTTGTCAGGATAGTCATGCACAATCCGTATCAGTGGACGGGCCGCGTGCACGGTAATCCCGAGTTCTTCGTGTATTTCACGACGCAGGGCATTTGCAACCGTTTCACCGGGCTCAAGCTTGCCGCCGGGGAACTCCCACAGCCCCCCCTGGTGAGCATGCACCGGCCGCCGGCTGATCAACACCCGGCCCTGGTCATCAAAGATAGCGGCGGCCGCCACATGTACGCGCACCGGAACGTGGCTCACTGCATTAAATCCTGCAATCGCGAATCAAATCAGGTTCGATACTCGGCGTTGATTTTGACGTAGTCATAGGATAAATCGCAGGTCCAGACTGCTTCACTGCAGGCACCACGATTCAGAACAACCCTGATTGTCACCGCTTCCCTGTCCATCA
>DMKK01000077.1 GCA_003454335.1 Gammaproteobacteria bacterium
TCTGCGTAACCCAGATACACCATTTAATTAAGTGAGTTAAAAACTATTAGCTACCATGACGTTTAGTCATGGCGTACTGATGGCGTGATTCAGGACAACAATCAGTGGTCCCCCCCCCTCCAAGTAGCATACTGACCATACCTAAAGCCACGCAGGCTAACGGACGCTAAAAAAAGATACATCCAAGGGGCTAGTGTATGGACATGGAAGTTAATGATCACCTCAAGAAAATATCAGGACTGATTGAAAAATCACTTTTTATTGATGCGCATCAGTTGGCTGTTTCAACTGGCCTGTTCGACTCCGGCGATACACCAGAACACTGTTTGCTGCGCTGCCGGCTTGGTTACCACCTTGGTGAATTCAGGCGGTCCCGGGTCAGGGCTTATCTCGGCCAAAAGCGGTTTCCCGATGATCTGGCCCTGGCAGTGTGCTGGGGTTACTACCTGGAGCAGACGGCCGGCACCTACCAGACGCTGGAGTATTTGCAGTTATGCCAGGGTGAAATGCATGCCGAAACACCGCCCGATGTTAAGGCCGATGCACTGAGCTACCAGGCCCTGCTGTTGGCAGGCTTGCGTGACGAGGCTGCTGCCATGGATGCCGTCGCACAGGCCAGGTCGTTGTCCCCGGATGATCCCTGGCATCGTGTCACCGAGGCACGCGTCCTTTCCATGATGGATAAATATGATGCCGCGATTATGACGAACCGTCGCACCGCCAGGCGTTACCCGGAATTTCGTCCAGGTATACAGCAGCTTGCTCATTCACTGATTTTGGCTGATAAACGCACTGAAGCCCTGCAAGTATTGACAGCAGCAAACGGGCATTTCCAGTCCTGGCTGGTTGCTTCCGACCTGGCGGATCTTGCGCTGGACGAGGGTGAATACGAACTTGCCGGGCATGCTCTGCATGATATAGACCGTTATGCACCGCTGGCGGACAAGAGTGTTAAAAATTACAGGCGACAGACGGAAATCGAGCTCGAAATACATGCGGGGAATTATGTAACCGCCGCGACCCTGGCGGGCACAATGGAAGGATCATATTACAAACGCCTTGCCGCGCATCTGGGGTCGGTCCACCCCGGTGCTTCTGGTGGCCGAATAATACTTCCGGTCGATTTTATTCGCCAACATCACAACACCTGCGCCCCGGCCGTGCTCAGCTCATTGACTGGTTTCTGGGGCCGGCCGTTCCCCATGGAGCAGATCGTCGATGATATCTGGTATGGCGGCACCTACGATTACCAGGAGCGTCGCTGGGCAGAGGAGCATGGCTGGTATGCCAGGGACTTCCGTCTTGACTGGCCATGCGCCTGCAAGCTTGTTGAGCTGGGGATTCCCTTTGGTATCAGCAGTCTCAAGGCAGGTTCAGGACACCTGCAGGCAGTTATCGGTGTTGACGAAATACGTGAAACACTGGTTATTCGTGACCCCTATGATCCGAATAAAACCGAACTGATGCAACAGGAGTTTTTTGATGAGCAGGCAGCATTTGGACCACGCGCAATTCTGATAATGCCCAGAGACAGGGTGGCACTGCTCGATGATGTCGAACTGCCGGAAGCCGTGGCTTACGACCGTCTCTACAAGTTTCAGCTGGCGCTTGACGGTCATGATCGTGCGATGGCCGTTGCTGTACTGAGCAGGATGCGTGAGCAAACTGATCCTGTTCGCCTTGTCCTGTTAACAGAACGCAAGCTTGCCGTATATGACAGCAATGAGCACGCATTACTGAGTGCGGTGGAAGCATTGCTTGAATTGTATCCGAATGACTCAACCCTGTTGATCGATAAGCAACACACACTGAGCAATCTGGGGCATTCCAGAAAATGTATTGACTGGCTCAGGGAAGTAACCTCGGAAGATGACGTGCATCCAAGGCTTGAACTTGCACTTGCATCGGCACTGGTCGGGAATTTGCTGTATCGCTCCGAAGTGAACCGTCTGTTGCGAAAGACCCGTGCGCGACTCTCCAGCGATGCAAACTGGCACGTCGTTATGGGGAAATACTGCTTGATCAAGCACGACCCTGACAGGGCGTTGGGGCATTACAGGACTGCCAGTTGTCTGGAGCCAGCTATAGAACATTACGTCCGCCTGTATATACAGACGGCTGTTGAGCGTAATTGTCTGGAGAGTGCGTTGCAGTTTCTGGATCGTCGCTATCGTCGCATGGGCGCACATGGCAGTGCACCGGCGATTGCACTGATGCAGGGTCTGGATGAAGCCAACCGGGTTGATGCGACGGTTGAGTTGTTGTACGAGGCCTTGCAGGGTTTGCCGGAAGACGGTGATTTATTGCTGTACGGAGCCGGTTATCTGCAGTCTCTCAACCGGCTTGATGAAAGTGCACGTCTGCTGGAACGTGCCAGGAAATTTTCCAGACAGGCAGACTGGTTGCGTACGGCGGCCAGGCAGGCAGATTTTGTTGGAGACCGATCCAGGGCGGTTGCACACTATCAGGCATTGCTGGAGGTTGATGCACTGGATACCACGGCAACAGAATATATTACCAACCACCTCGCTATTACAGCAGGCCAGCAGCAAGCACTGGACTATCTTGGCAGGCAGGCGGAAGCCAGCCAGGGCTACCCTTCGATGCTGGATCTGTATGCGGGATTTCTGGAGGGGGCTGGAGAGATACCCGGCGCTATAGATGTCGTTCGACAGCGGCTGGAAACAGCGCCGGATGACACCTGTTCGCTTCGGGAATTATCGCGGCTGACGGCTCTTTCGGGGGATAACAGGGAGGCGCTGTCATATTGCATGAAGTTGCTGGAAATTGATTCGCTCTACGCCCGGAATCACGAGCTGCATGGCTGGCTCTCCCGCCGTAACGGTGATCTAGCAACGGCATGGACGTCCTTTACCGAGGCAGTCAGGCTGGATATAGACAGTGATTTTGCTGTCCGTCAACTGCTGGGGCTGGCAGCAAATAGCAGGCAACGAGAGGAAGTTTCACAATTACTGATTGATGAGCTTCGGCAACAGGTAATCGAAGGCAACAGTCTGCTGAGTTTCCAGGAGGAGGGCTGCAAGTACATTAAAGACACCACATTGAGGACAACTCTGGAAGAGGCGCTCGAGGCCCGTCCTGATTTGTGGCCGGCCTGGACGGCACTGATAGCCCAGTTGTTACATATGGATCTTGCCACTGACGCGCTGGCTGTCGCGTACAAATTTGCAGACATGTATCCGGTGCTGCCACGCGTGTGGTTTGACCTTGCCCGGGTATACCGCCAGCTCAACGATGAACAGGAAGAAACAAAGGCACTCAACAAGGCGCATGATCTCAACACGCGCTGGCTGGAACCCGTCAAGCGGCTGGCCGACATCGCTGAAGCAAGCGGTGCCTGGGCGGACTACCGTCAGCTGGTGAGGGATGCACTTGTCTACTGTCCGCGTGTCGGTGTGCTCTGGGGATACATGGCGTCGGTCGAGGAAGAGGAAGGTAATGCTGAGGAAGCGATTGCGGCGCTGGAAAAAGCAGTCAGCCTTGATCGTGATTACGAGTGGGCGTGGCAGCAATTGTCCCGGTTGTACCGCCAGCGTGGCACGCCGGAACGACTGACCGAACGCCTGCACAGTGATTGTGAAAACTACTGTGGTGAAGCAGGTGTATTCCAGCGGGCGGCCTTTTACATGGAGGACAGGCAGGAAGCACAAACCCTGTTGTGCCGGGCTCGCGAGCTGGACATGCTGAATGTTGACTGCCATGTTCAGGTTGTTCGAAATCTTATTGAGCTGCAGAAATATGACGAAGCAGAACGCGAAATAAATCACCCGGTCTGGGATGAGTTGATTCCGCCGGAAATCCTCATGTTGAAAGCCGACATCTTGCGTAAACGTGGCCTGTCACGTGAATCACGGATGGAACTGGCAGGATTGCTGGTTGATGCGCCTGACCTGCTCATGGGCTGGAAACAGTTAATGGACTGGGCAGAAGACGACAGTGACCGGGAGAATTATCACGCTGCCCTGCAGCATTTGTCACGCCTGGAGCCCAGCAAGGCCGAGTATCCGGCACGCCGTGCCGAGTTGTTAATACAGGATGGTAATACAGAGGGTGCGCGTCATGTGCTCGACGAGAGTTTTGCGACGCATCCCGATGACAGCTATACAGCGCTTACCTATTTTCACTTTCTTGCCGAC